>CAYNHD010000074.1:0-12424 GCA_964396775.1 uncultured Thermoflexus sp.
GGGGATTGAGGGGGGAGGCATTCAGTGAGCATTCCCGAACTTCCCCTGGCGGCAGGTTGTCCGTGGATCCAGCATCCGGTTTGGGGCGAGATTCTTTTAGGATCGCAGAGGCGCAGAGGACTCAGCGGAGGATATTGAGGAGACCTGTGAGGAGTCTTTGCCTTTCTCTGCGCTCTCTGCATCTCTGCGGTGGCGTTCTTGGACGAAGCCGGCGTGATGGGGCACCCGTCCTAGAGCGCGAGGAGCAGCAAGATCACGATAGCGAAGAGCACCAGGAAAGCCGCCAGGCCGATGAAACCGTACCTCAGCACCAGGGTGTTGCTGGTCTCGCGCCGGCGGCGCATACGCTCCAGTTCGTCGCGGGCGACGTTGTTGTGGGGGTTGATGCGCAGCACTGTCTGGAGGAAGCGGATGCGCTCTTCGTGCGTCTCAGCGACAGAAGCCATCCACAACCAAGCCCGCTCGTTGTGCTTGTCGGCGTCGAGCACCTGCTGGAAGAAGAGGCGGGCGTTGGGTCGGTTGCCTTGACGCGCTGCCTGCATCCCCATCTGCATCAAGTCTTCGAGCGTCGGCTCGGTTCCGCTTGGATTGTCGAGGCCTAGGCTCATCCGTGTTCGCTCCCCTCAAATGTCGTGGAACTCCTACAGTTCCTGACAATTCCCTGACATGTTTATAGTCGCTTGGCGCGCAGTTGGCAAGTGGCGAAGAGAAGTTGTTGGTTATTGGCTATTGGCTGTTGGGATGGTGCACCTCTCGGCTCTGCCTGTCGTCTGAGGAGGGCACCTCCGTCGCCAGCCAGGCTCGGCCATCAACGCACGGTGAGGGTGGCGATCAGCGCGTGATCGCCCAGGGAGACGCCGGCGCTGCTGGTGACGGGCAGGCGCTCGTTGGGCGTCTGCCACCAATACACGACGGCCCACAGCGCGTAGTCGCCGGGCGGCATGCTGGCGGGCAGCGCCAGGCCGTGATTGTCGCGGATCAGCGCGCCCGACGACCAGCCGGACATTGGCGCGAACCCGTTGACCGGCAGCGAATCCCGTTGGGCGACCAACTCGCCCTGCGCGGACATCAGCAGCAGCGCCACCGTGTAGTCGCGCTCGATGGGAGCCAGGGCTTCCCACACCAGCGACACAGCCAGCGACTCCCCGGCGCGCGCCTCACCGCCTGCGGGCAAGTCCGCGCCGATCAGACGCAGCACGCCGCCGAACGTTGCGCCGACCGGCGTATCCGGCCAGGCGGGAGCAGTGGGTGGGGGAGCGGGCGCCAGGTCGAACAGCACGGCGCGGGCCAGGTCACTCGGCGCGACTTCGCGCATCGGGAAATAGTGCCGCGCCAGGTAGTGCTCGACCGGGCGCACCGACCAGGGCACGAAGCGGCTGCTTTCCAGCACCAGCCACAGCCGGTCGTGCCGCCGCGCCAGGTCGCCGACGACCAGCGCCGAGGAGAGATGGATCAGCTCGTCGGGGTTGACCGAGACCAGATCGGGCGGTTGCTGCGGGCTGGATCGCTCACCGGGCGCGTGGGGCAGGGTGTAGACGACCGGTTCCGCGCGCTTGTAGTAGTTCATGAAGAACTCGGCGTAGGTGCTGTTGTTCAGGACGATCACATCGCCGGAGCGAACCTGCGCGTCCAGCGCGGCCAGCAGGGCGCGCGCCGGAGCGAAGTCGCCATAGTAGCGCGGATCATGGCGAATGGCGGCCAGCCCTCCGCCGAGCGCCAGCGCCGCGCTCAGCCCCAGCGCAGCCACAGTAAGCCCCAGGCGGCGGCGCGACCCGGCGGGGCGGCGCAGCCAGTGCCAGGCCCAGGCCAGCGCCACAGCCGCCAGCGCCGCGCTCAGCGCGGGCAGCAGCGGGGCGTCGGCGTGCTTCCAGGCCACGTCGAGCGTCACGTCGCCGAGCAGCGTTGCCGAGACGTACAGCGGCGACCAGCGCAGCGACCACGCCCCTTCTTCCCAGGGGATGACCGGCGGGTTCTGCGCGGCGAGCGTCTCGTAGTAGGCGCCAATGGGCACCAGGCTGCCGAGCAGTTGCACGCCGATCCCCGCCAGGATGATCAGCGCCGCGCCCAGTCGCGCCCAACGCGCCGCGCGCGGTGCCAGCAAACGGGCGAAGACCGGCAGCAGCCACAGCGCCAGGAACGGCGTCAGCGGCACCATGTAGCGCGGCCCCCAGCCGCGCCCGCCGTACCATTGATCGGGGCCGCGCACCGCCGCGTAGCCCACCACAAAGGCGATCAGCGCGGTCAACGGCACAGCAAGCTGCCGCCAGCGCCGCGCGCGGATCAGCATCACCGTACCGGCCAGGCCGGGAATCAACGCCGGAGAGAACAGCCACAGGCTGCGCGCCGGGCTGAAGAGGTAGCCACGCACGCCCTCAAACACTTCCGCCAGGTTGTCGCGCGCTTGCTGCGCCCGCGCTACGAAGGCATAGCGGTTGGACAGGCCGAACAGCGTATCGGCGTTGAGCGCGACGATCACCAGCAGGCCGGCGACCAGGGCGATCACGGCCAGCGCAGCGGCCCAACGCCGGGCCACTTGCAGACGGCCCAGGCGCGCGGGCAGCGCCTCGATGATCACGGCGGGCAGCAGCAGCAGCGCCGCCTCCTTAGTCAGCAGCGTCGCCCCGATCACCAGGGTGCTGAGCGCAGCTACACCCCAAACCGGGCGACCAGCAACGAGCCGCTGGCGGGTGCGCAGCACCAGGTAGGCGCTCGACAGGCCGAGCAGGGTGAAGAGCGGCTCGCGGAAGAAAGTGCGGCTATACGGCCAGGCGATGGTCCCCAGCCCGAAGGCGAGCGCGGTCAGCACCGCCGCGCGCGCCCGGTAGCCGAGAGCCAGACCGTAGGCGTACAGGACTCCCGCCGTCAGCGCCGTGACCAGCACGTTGAACAGCCATACGGTGTGCGCCAGCCCGATGCCGGGCAGCGCCTGGGCCGCCAGGAACAACGGCGCGGCCAGCGCCGGTTGCAGTGGCTCGGCGTCTACGGGCGGGGGCTGCGCGTCGGCCAGGGCCAGCGGCGTGTAGGCGTCGAACTGGTAGTTCTGGGCCAGGGTGCCGCGCCGGGCCAGGCTCTCGGTCGCGTCGAAGAGGAACCACTCGTCGCGGCTGATGGCGTAGCCGCTGTAGGTGACGAAATACACGGCAACCAGGAGGGTGACCAGGCTGATCCCCAGCGCGACTTCGCGCCGCCGTGCGCCGCCGTTGCCCGCCATCACCGCGCTGACCTCCCGCGCTTCTCCGCCAGCAGCGCCCGGTACAGTGCGCCCAGGTCGGCGGCCAGCCGCTCGATGCTATAGGCTGCGGCGATAGCTCGGCGCGCATCCTGGCGATCCGCGTGCGGCGCGCTGAGCGCGGCGATCATGGCTTCGGCTAACGCCTTCGCGTCGCCGGGCGGGACGAGCGCGCCATAGCGCCCGCCTTCCAGCAGGTCGGGCACGCCGCCGACCGCCGTCGAGACGACCGGCACCCCCGCCGCCAGTGCCTCGATGATCGAGACCGGCGTGCCCTCGTTGTCCGACGAGATCACTAGCAGGTCCAGGTCGCTGTAGACGGGGCGCAGATCGCGCAGAAAGCCGGTGAAGGTCACCGCGCCGGCCAGGTCGGGCGCGGCCGCCTGCGCTTCAAGCGCGGCGCGCAGTTCCCCGTCGCCGACGATGGCGAACCGCGCGCCGGGCACCTGCTCGCGCACCCGACGGGCCGCTTCCAGGAAAAGTGCGTGATTCTTGATCGGCACCAGCCGCCCGACGATGCCCACCAACGGCGCGTCCGGCGGGATGTCCCATTCGGCGCGAAAGGCCCCGGTGTGGCGCGGCACGCTGCTGTACGGCTCCAGGTCGAGGCCGAGCGGGACGACGGCGAACTTCTCAGCGGGGGCGATGCGGTAAGTCTGCGCCAGTTCATCACGCAGGGCGGGGCTGATCGTGATCAGGCGGTCGGTCAGGCGAGCGGTCAGCCGCTCCAGCCAGCGGAAAAGCGCCGTCTTGCGCGGCCCGAAGTAGCCGTGCAGGACGTGCCCGTGAAAGGTGTGCACGCGCACCGGCACGCGCGCCAGCCACGCCGCCCAGCGCCCGACGAATCCGGCCTTGGCTGTGTGCGTGTGGACGACATCCGGGCGCAGCCGCCGCATCAGCCGCCACAGCTTGAGCAACGTCACCGCGTCGCGCAGCGGCGATAGCTCGCGGCCAAGCTCGGCCACGACCAGCGGCGTGACGCCGTGCGCCTCAGCCAGGTAGGCCATGTCGCCCTCGTGCGGGCCGATCTGCCCGCAGACGAGCGTGCTCTCAAACTCCGGCGGGCGCAGGTGCGCCGCCAGCAGCGTGACGTGGATGGCCGGGCCGCCCACGTTCAGCCGGGCGATGATGCGCATGATGCGGATGGGGCGCTGAGCGTTCATGGCGCGCGCGGCTCCGGCGGGTCAATGAACAGGCGGTGCCACCACTCGAAGGTGAGCAGCGTCCACAGCCGCGCCCCGTGATTGCGCCGCCTGCTCTCGTGTTCGTCGAGCAGGGCGCGCACGGCGGACTCGCGGAAGTAGTCGCGCGAGAGGGTTTGCGGATCGAGCAGGATGTCGCGGGCGTACTGGCGCAGGTCTTCGCGGAACCAGCGACCGACTGGCACGCCGAAGCCGTGTTTGGGGCGGTTGATGATCTCCGGCGGCAGCAGCCCGGCGGCAAGCTGCTTGAGGATCGCTTTGGTCACGCCGCCGCGCAGCTTGAGATTGGACGGGACGCGCGCCGCCAGCGCCAGCAACTCCTGATCCAGGAACGGCGAGCGCGCTTCCAATGAGGCGGCCATGCTGGAGCGGTCGGCCTTGACCAGCAGATCGTCGGGCAGGTAGGTGCGCAGGTTCACGTCGAGCAATTGGGCGGCGAAGTCGCGCGGGTCGCCTGGGCGGAAGTGCGCCGCGAAGTGCGCCGTCGGGCTGGTGCTGGGCGGATCGCTGAGCAGCGCGGTGATCTGCCCGTCGTCGAAGACGCGCACCCAGTCGAAATAGGCAGCGCGCGGCTCCTGCTCCGCCCCCTGTACGAAGCGCCGCGCGCGCTGGGCGAAGCCCCGGTAGGAAGTCGCTTCGGGCAGGGCGCGGATCGTTCGGCTAATCGCCGCCCGCGCGAGGGCGGGCAGCCGCCGGTAACGCGCCGCCAGATTCGCCGCGTGGAAGCGCTCGTAGCCGGCGAACAGCTCGTCGCCGCCGTCGCCGGTCAGGGCGACGGTGACGTGGGCGCGGGTGTGCTGGCTGACCAGATATGTGGGGATGGCCGAGGAATCGGCGAAGGGCTGGTCGTGGTGCCAGACCAGAAACGGCAGCAGGCGAATGGCGTCCGGCTCGACGATGAACTCGGAGTGGTCGGTGCCCAGTAGCTCCGCGACGCGGCGGGCATGCGCTGTCTCGTCGAAGGACGGCTCCCCGGCAAAGCCAATGGCGAAGGTCTTGACTCGCCCGGTCATGTGGCGGGCCATCAGCGCGACGATCAGGCTGCTATCCAGGCCGCCGCTGAGGAACGCGCCGAGCGGCACGTCGCTGAGCAGGCGCAGGCGTACCGCTTCATCGAGCGTCGCCCGTAGCGGTTCCAGGTAGTCCTCCGCGCGGGCGTGCGGATCGGCGGGGGCTGCCTGCGGCGGCGTCCAATAGGCGGCTGTGCTGATCCGCCCGCCCTGGCAGACGAGCAGATGGCCGGGGGGCAGGGCGACGATCCCCTCGAAGAGGGTCTGCGGCGCGGGCACGTAGCCGTAGGCCAGCAGCAGGGCGGTCAGGTCGCGGGCCGGGCGGCGCGGCACGGCGGGATGGCGCAGCAGCGCCTTGATCTCCGAGGCGAAGACGAGCCACCCGCTGTCCTGGGTGTAGAACAACGGCTTTTTGCCCAGGCGGTCGCGGGCCAGCACGAGCTGCTGGCGCGGCGCGTCCCACAGGGCCAGGGCGAACATGCCGCGCAGGTGCTCCACGAAATCCAGCCCATGCCGCTGGTAGAGGGCGATCACCGCTTCAGCGTCCGAATGGGTGCGCAGGCTGGCGCCCCCCGCTTCGAGCATCCGGCGCAGGTCGGGGTAGTTGTAGATTTCGCCGTTGTAGGCCAGGGTGATCGCGCCGTCGGCGCTGCGCATGGGCAGCGCGGCCTTCGGCGAGAGGTCAAGCACGGCCAGCCGCCGGTTGGCCAGCCCGCACGGGCCGCTGATGATCTCCGCGCCCTGATCCGGGCCGCGATGCATCAGCGTCGCGTTCATGGCGGCCAGGACATCGCGCGGGACGGGCGCGCCGTCCAGGGTAAGGATGCCGCACAAGCCGCACATCAGCGCCGCGCCTCCAGGCTCCGGTAGACGGCCAGCGTGCGCTCGACCATCGCCTCGACGGTGAACTCCGCTTCCAGGCGGGCGCGTCCGTTCGCGCCGCGCGCTCGGCGCGCTACCGGATCGGTCAGCGCAGCGCGCAGCGCGCCGGCGAGGGCGTCGGCGTCGCGCGGGGGCACGAGCCAGCCCGTCTCGCCATCCACAACGGTTTCCGGGATGGCGCTGACGGTCGTGCTGATCACCGGCAGGCGGTGGGCCATCGCTTCGAGGAAGACTAGCCCGAACCCCTCCCACAGCGACGGGGCCAGGAACACGTCCAGCGCAGCGAAGACGGCGTGCGCGTCATCGCGCCAGCCGAGGAAGTGCACACGCTCACTCACGCCCAGCGCACGCGCCTCCGCTTCGAGAGCAGAGCGCAGCGGCCCGTCGCCGGCGATCACATAATGCGCCCCTGGAATCTCCCCGGCGACTGCGGCGAACCCGCGCAGCCCGTAGACCAGCCCCTTCTGCTCGACAAGGCGGCAGACCGAGCCAACCAGCAACGCCTCAGCGGGCAGGCCGAGCGCGGCGCGCAGGGCGGCGCGGGCGTCGGGCTGTGCCGGGACGGTCGCCGGGTCTAGCCCGTAGGAGACGGTGTGCAGGCGGTCGGCGCGCGCGCCCTCGACGCGCAGCGAGAAGGCCCGGATCGCGCCGGAGATGGCGATTCCCGCGTCAATGCCGCACCACAGCGCGCGGTTGAGCAGGCGCACCAGCAGGCGCGTGCGGAAGCGGTCATCGTTGTGGCGCGAACTGACCACACGCGGCACGCGCGCCAGCCGCGCGGCGAGGACGCCGTACAGGTCCGCGTGGATGAGGTGCGTGTGCAGGATGTCCGGCCTTTCGCGGCGCAGATGCCGCGCCAGATTCCACAAGAGGGCAAGATCAAGGTCGCGGCGGATCGTCAGACGTTCGGCGGGCACTCCGAGTGCCCCGGCGCGGGCGAGGTACTCGTCCAGCGGCCTGTCCGGCTCGACCAACACCCAGAGGCGGGCGTCCACGCCGCGCGCGCGCAGACCGGGCAGCAGGGCCAGCAGGTGCCCTTCGGACCCGGCAGCTCCGGTCATTTTGGACAGGTGGATGACCCGCATGAGAGACCTCGCGGGACGGGCTAGACCGGTATCTGCGCCCTGTACCAGGCCAGCGTGCGGGCCAGGCCCTCCTCGAAGGACACGACCGGTTCGTAGGCGAGCAGGCGCTGCGCCTTGTCAATCGCCGCCCGCGAATGGCGCACATCGCCGGGCCGCGGCGCTACGAAGTCCGGCGCGATGCATTCACCGAGCAGGCCGTTGAGCAGATCAATCATCACCAGCAGGCTGATGCGGCTGCCGCAGGCGATGTTGAACACTTCCCCGGCCACGCCCGGCGTGCGGCAGGCGAGCAGCGTCCCGTGCACCACATTGTCAATGTACGTGAAGTCGCGCGTTTGCAGGCCGTCGCCCTCCACCTGCGGCGGCTCGCCGCGCAGCATGGCCGTGACAAACTTGGGGATGACGGCGGCATACGTCGAGAGCGGGTCCTGGCGCGGGCCGAAGACGTTGAAGTAGCGCACGGTGACCGTCTCCAGGCCGTAGACGGTGGTGAACGCCTGGCAGTAGTGCTCGCCGGCCAGCTTGGCGGCGGCGTAGGGCGAGAGCGGGTTGGGCAGCATGTCCTCGGCCTTGAACTCGCTCTCCACGTCGCCATAAGCCGACGAGGAACCTGCGTACACGACGCGCCGGACGCCCGCATCGCGCGCGGCCAGCAGCACGTTGAGCGTGCCGGTCACGTTGTGCTCGTGGCAGGCCAGCGGATCGTCCACTGAGCGCGGGACGGAAGCCAGCGCCGCCAGATGAAAGACGTAATCTACACCGCGCATGGTCTCGGCCAGGGCGTGCCGGTCGGTGATGCTGCACTCGAACAGGTCAATGGCGTCCCATGACTGGGCCAGGTTCTCGCGCTTGCCGGTCGAGAAGTTGTCCACGACGCGCACACGCTGCCCTTCGCCGACCAGGGCATCCACGAGGTGCGAGCCGATGAACCCGGCTCCGCCAGTGACGAGATAGGTCGGTTTGTTCGCTTGCGGCATGAGCTTCTCCAAGAGGTACGCGCAAACGCTACGGGCGGCGCTTGCGGCGAATGTACGTGATCTCCAGAAAGACGAAGGCAGCCAGGGCAACCGCGCCCAGCGCCAGGCCGATGCGCGTGCCTTCGGCGACGGTCGCTGTGGACAAGGCTATCCCCGTCAGGCCCAGCAGCGCGCCGATGCCGTAGAGCACCAGCACTGCCACGCGCTGGCTCAGCCCCAGGCCCACTAGCCGGTGCGAGGTGTGATCCTTGCCGCCCTGCATGGGCGAGCGCCCTTCGCGCAGCCGCGTGAAGACGACCAGCGTCGTGTCGAAAATGGGGACGCCCAGCACGACGACCGGCACCATCCAGGTGATCACCTGGCGCTCGGCGGGCACGCGAAAGTCGAGCTTGATTGCCAGCACCGAGAGCAGGAAGCCGAGCACCATGCTGCCCATGTCGCCCATGAACGTGGAAGCCGGGTTGAAGTTGTAGAGCAGGAAGCCAATCGAGGCCCCGGCCAGGGCTGCGGCCAGGCTGCTGACCAGGCTCAGTTCTTCGCGCACAGCCATCGCGAAGAAGAACAGCGCGGCCACCGCCGTGATCCCCGCCGCCAGACCGTCCATGTTGTCCTGGAAGTTCATGGCGTTGGTGATGCCGACGATCCAGAACAGGGTCAGCCCGATGTTGAGCACGTCGCTGTCAAAGATGCGCACGTGGATTCCGGCAGCGACCAGCACCCCGCCCGCGACCAGTTGCCCGCCCATCTTCACCCAGGGCTTCATCCCGTAGCGGTCATCCACGAAGCCGACCAGCACCAGCCAGGTAGTCCCCGCCAGAATGGCCCCGAACTCGACCAGGTAGAACGGCGGGCTGAAGAAGATGAGGGCCAGCATCAGCGCCCCGTAGATCGCCAGCCCGCCGAGCAGCGGCGTCGGCCTCTGGTGGACTTTGCGGGCGCTGGGCTGATCCAGCACGCCAAAGTGAAAGGCCAGCCGCCGCGTGATCGGCGTGAACCCGACCGCCGCTGCAAAGCCGGCCACCATCACCGGGAAGAACTCTGTCATGTCCATGACCAGTCTGGCGCTGTTCTTCAGCGCGACTACCCAGGGCGATCAGGCGGCCCTGGTGGAACCGGGCGGGAGTATACCTTAGCGGATCGCCTGGCACAAAACAGCGCCAGGTTGTCCCGGCGCTAACTCATCTCTCAAGCCCGATTATACCTGCCCTCTGCGCGCTAGAACAGGCTGAGCTGGCGGGGCGGCGGCTCGTCGCTGGGCGAGCCGTTCGTGTCGGCCAGCTCTTCGAGCAGGCTGAGCATCTTGCGGAAGTCGGTCTCCATGGCCGGGCGCAGGTTCGGATTGCGCAGCACAGCGGCAGGGTGAAAGAGCGGGTAGTAGATGCGCCCGTCGGCGCGGCGCGGCTGGCCGTGAATCTTGGAGATGCGCGCGTTGGCCGGGAAGAACAGGGCCATGCCGAAGCGCCCCAGCGTGGCGATGATCTTCGGGCGGATGATGGCGATCTGCCGGTTGAGGTAGGTCTCCACGCACGTGTCAATCTCGGTGGGCAGCGGCTCGCGGTTGCCGGGCGGGCGGCACTTGACCACGTTGGCGATGAAGACATCGTTGCGCGTCAGCCCGATCATGGCCAGCAGTTCGCCCAGGTACTTGCCCGAAGCGCCCACGAAGGGCAGCCCTTGCTGGTCTTCGTGATAGCCCGGCGCTTCGCCGATGAACATGATGTCGGCATCCGGGCGACCGGCACCGGGCACCACCCGCGTGCGCGCGCTGTGCAGGGTACAGGCCTGGCACGCCCTGATCTCCTGGGCGATCTGCTCCAGGGCGATGCGGCGCTCTTCCACGCTCTTCCCGTCAGTCACTGCTCATCTCCTTCTGGCTCCCCGTCAGCGGGTAAAACGGTCGTCAAAATGGATGCGGCCCGACAGCGACGCCAGCCGCGCCTCGATGCGCTGGTAGTAAGCGCCATCCAGGGGGCGCGCTTCCATCAGCAGGGCATCTTCGCCGTTGTCCCGATAGTAATGCTTGCGCCGGCCAATCACCGCGTACTCATATTTGCGGTAGAGTGCCTGCGCGGTCAGGTTGCTCTCGCGCACCTCCAGCACGGAGTACGCACCGCCCAGGCGGATCGCGTGCTTTAGCATGCTTGCCAGCAGCAACTCGCCCAGGCCCTGGCCGCGATGGACGGGGTGCACGGCGATGGTGCTGATGTGCGCTTCGCCGGCGATCAGCCAGCAGCCGCCATAGCCGATCACTTGGCCCGGCTGCGCGCGCCGCGCGAAGGGCCACAGCATCCGGCGCAGTCCCGCCCCGTTGGTATCGCTGTACGTTTCCAGCACCACCAGGTGCGACGTGTCGCGGTTGGCGACCTCGAAGCGGTAGGCGTTCGCCGACCAGGGCGTTGAGAACGACTCGCGGTCAATGGCCACCACCTGGTTGATGTCGTCCAGGGTCATCCGGCGCACGATCACGCGGGGGGTCATGGCTGGGCGGCTCCCGGCTGGTGCAGGTAGATCGGCGTCACGGTGCGCGGGTCGGCGCTCTGCCCGGCGGCCAGGCGCGCCAGGGCCATCTCCGCCAGGAACCCCGCCCGCCGCAGGGCGACTGCCGCTGGCAGCACGCGCACCGGCTGGCGGCAGGCGGCCAACGCCGCGCGCCCACCGTCGTCAATCTCCCCGGCGAGGAGCGCCGCCCCGTCGAGCGCGGCGAGCAGTCCCTCCCAGGTGACGATGGCAGGCGGTGCCGCAGGCTCCCACTGATCGTCACTGGCGCGAAACGTCTGCGCGCAGACTCTGCCGCGCCCGGCCTGCAGGACGGCGACGAGCGGCTCTGGCGCAGCGGGCACCGCTGCCGCGACGATCTCCAGCGTGGGCACGGCGACGAGCAGGCAGCCGGTCGCCAGGGCCAGCCCTTTGGCCACGCCCATGCCAATGCGCAGGCCGGTGAACGAGCCAGGCCCCTGCGAGATAGCGACCGCGCTCAGGCTGGCGGGGGCGGTGCGCGTCTGGGCGAAGGCCGCGCGGATGGCCGGGGCAAGCTCTACCGTGTGGTTGTTTGCCGTCAGCCAGGTGTGCTCCAGGAGGAGGCGCTGGCCGTCGTGCAGCGCGAGGCTGATGAAGCGAGTCGCCGTGTCAATCGCCAGAATCACCGCTGTCTCCCTGCATCATCCCGTCGCGCTGAGCTGCTCGCGCAGCGCGGCAAGCAGACCCACGTAGCGCGCGCCGCTGGCCTGCAGGGCCAGATGGCGCTGCTGCGCGCCCAGGAAGGTGAAGTCAATCCACAGCCGTTCGGCGGGCAGGGCTGCCTGAATGTGCTCCGGCCATTCGATCACCACGAACCCCTCATCGTGCCACAGGTCTTCCAGGCCAATACCCCAGGCGTCGCCCGCGCCGTCCAGCCGGTAGCAGTCCACGTGGTAGAACACGGTACCGTCTGCGTCGCGGCGGTGTTCGTGCACGAGCGTGAACGTCGGGCTCGTGACTCGCTCGCGTGCGCCCCAGCCGCGCCCAATGCCCTGGGCAAAGACTGTCTTGCCCGCGCCCAGGTCACCGGACAGACAGACGACATCGCCGGGGCACAGCAGTGCGCCCAGAAGCTGCCCCAATGCCTGGGTTTGCGCGAGGTCGTGGCTGGTGTATTCAAGATGCGCGCTGTTGGATGTTGGCACGTCTGCGCTCCTGCGGGCTGACCCACTGATTATACTGCGCGCAGGAGGGGTGACAATTGGGAATCCGCTGCTGAAGGCCGGACGGTGGGGAGACGCCAAGAAGCCCGATCCCGGTCGAATTGCTGAACCTCAGAAGTCAGGTGGGCTGGCCGTCGCAGACAGTTATGATGCCCTTTATGCAGGGTGTTGGTTCCAGACCGACCGGGATCAGACTTCTCTACTCTCAGCATACACCCAATTACACGGCGGGGCAAGGGGAGATGGGCGGGGGCGTGCAAAACCTGTCAGCCACTCGTTTGACACAGGGCGAAGTGAGAGACCGTATGGAAAGGCCCACGCTACGATTTACCTTACCCCTAAATCCCCCCCACACGCGG
>CAYNHD010000075.1:0-12340 GCA_964396775.1 uncultured Thermoflexus sp.
GGCCAGGGGGTGAGGTCAAGCAGAGGCCACCTTCACGCTTCCTGGGCTGCTATCCACCCCTGAACTCCACGTATCGAGAGAAGGCTTTTCAATTCGCAATCCGAATTTCGCAATCCGAATTTCGAAATCCTCACTCCGAGGTGATGATCTCGATGGTGTCAATGCGCGCCCGCAGCGCCTTCGACTGCGCGCCCTTCTCCAGCAGGGCGCGCTTCTGCGCCTCGTAACGCTCGCCCAGCACCCCAAGCTGGCTGAACACCGGCGCGAGAATCTGCTGACCATACTGCAACAGGCGGCTGCGCTCGCGGTTGGTCAGGTCTACCATCGCCTCGCCGTAGCTGGCTTGCAGGGCGTGCAGACGCTTGTCTAGCTCTTCGTTGGCATCGTGCTTGATCTTGCGCCAGTAGAGCACTGCCGCCGTCCCCCCGCCAACAAACAGCGCCGGCCCCACCACCAGCGCGGCCAGCGCGCTACCCACCGCCGCCGTCACCGCGCCGTGCGCCGCCACGCCCAGCACAACCGCCACAATGCCGCCCAGCGCCGCCGTGAAGCCGGTGGTGAAGCCGAGCAGGTTGCCCCGGAAGGTGTTGCGCAGGTCTTCGGCTAGGCTGTTGTCCGTGTAGGACTTCAATTCGGCGTCGGCGATGGCGATGGCCGCTTGCAGAGCGGCGCGCTGCCCGGCGTAGCCGGTCGCGTCCACGCCGCCAACTTCCTGGCCGAGCTTCGTCTCCAGGGCTACCAGACGGTCGAGCAGGCTGCGCCAGTAGCGCCGGCTGCTGTCCACCACTTCGTTGACATACTGCTCGGAGATGGCCGTGATCTGGTCGAGCGCGCTGCCCACGACTTCCTTCTCGAACTCGGTGCGCATCCGCTCGCGGTTGAGCGTCTGCGCCGCCCGTCCCAGCGTCAGGTTGTGCTGAATGAACTGGCGGCCCCGCCCGCGCAGCCCCTCGAAGACGCGATCTAGCTCGCGCTGCGCCGACGCAAGCTGCTCGTCGAGCGTGCCTGCCTGCCGGTTGAGTTCCTCGCGCAGGCTCTCCGCCAGGGCCGTGTCGCCGGCGATGAGCGTCATCTGCGCGTCGAGCGCCGCCACATGCTTGTGCACGATGCTGTCCACGAAGTCAAGCTGTGCGTAGAGCTTCTGCTTGGCCGGCGGCACGCGCTCGAAGATCGTGCGCAGGTGCTCGCGCACGGCGTTCATGCCGCCAGGATCGTTGGCGGCAGTGGCGAAGATGCCCCCGCCCTTCTCCTTGAGCGCCTGCCTGGCCGAGACGAGGAAGATCTCTGGTCGCAGGTCGAGCAGTTCGTGAAGCTGCTGGCGGACGAAGGCCAGCACTTCTTTCTGCTCGCTGCGCTGCAACAGGTCGGACTGGTTGATGACGACAACGATCTTCTTGCCGTAGTCTTTGGCCAGCTCCAGGTAAAGCCGTTCCGTCTCGGCCAGGGCGCGCTTGGCCGAGAGCAGGAAGATCACCAGATCGCTGCGGCTGAGAAAACCCTTGGCGATCTGCTCGTGCTTGCGGAAGACGGAGCCAGTCCCCGGCGTGTCCACGATGACCACGCCTGGCCCGCCAGTGTTGGGGTGCAGCCATTCGCGCACGACGCCCTGCTCGCGCCAGGCGGCGTCATTGCGCCGCACCCTCGACCAGCGGATCAACTCGATGGCGTCGGTCGTGGGCGTGATGCCCACCGGCAGCAATTCGTCGCCCAGCAGCGCGTTAACGAACGTGGACTTGCCCGCGTTGAACTCGCCGACGACGACCACCAGGAAGAACATCTCCTGCAGGTCGGCGGCGTTCTGCTGCAGGCGCTTGCGGTCGTCGGCACTGTCCGCACCCATCTGCCCCAGGATGTCGGCCACCTCGTGCAACAGGCGCACTTCCTGCTCGCGTGCGTCGGCGATAGGGCCTTCCAGCACAATGCTCGTCATACGTCCTGCACGCTTTCCTCAAGTGGAATGACCCGGCGCTTGCCGCTGTCTATCTCGGCAAGGCCGCGCTGAATTGCCACCAGCCCATCCTGGTGATCGCTCAAGTCGCGCCGCAGTGCGTCGAGCGCCTCGGTCTGCGCGACGACCAGCCGGGTGAAGGGCGCGGTCGCGTCGCGGCGAAGCTGCACGCCATGCGCCACCAGATCGTCGCAGGCGCGGCGCAGCGTGCCGACATACTCATCGCGGAAGCCGCGCACCCGCCGCTCGAAGTTGCGGCGCAGGAACCACCCGCGCAGCGGGATCAGCGCCAGGCCCAGCAGCACCGCCGCCAAACCAACCGCCAAAACGACCAGCAGACTCCCGGCGTCGGGCGCGGTGCTGCTGAAGCCGCCCGCTGCCGCCGCCAGCACCACGCACACAGTCAGCACCTCCCACAGCGCCAGGATGATCAGCGTATTGCGCAGCGTGCGATCCAGGTGAGCGATCTCGAAACGTTGCGCCTCGCGCAGCAAGTCGTCCAGGCGCGGGCGGACGTTGCGCAGAAAACTGCGCTCGTAGCGCAGCGGCGTCTGCACCTTACCGACGATCTTGCCAGACAGGTTGGGCGGCAGCTTCTGCACCGCGCCGCGCGTGTAGTCCACCAGGTCGTCAATGTCCTGCAGGTCGCGCCCTTCCAGGCGCGGGCCGAGCTTGTCGGCCAGTTCGGGCACGCGCTGGAACGTCTCGCGCACCTTGTGCCGTTCGAAGGCGGATTCGGCGCGAGTCCGCCCGCTGAAGCGGCGCGCCAGCCGCCCCAGCCCGACGATCTCACCCAGCCCGCTGAAGAACAGCCCGATCCCGCGCGAGAACTGGAACATCTCGCCGATAGCCTCGCTGCCCCGCGCGGCAGCCTCGTCCCAGGCATGACCGATCTCGGCCAGGCTGTCGTCCACCGTCTTGCGCTGCTCGCGGCGGCCTTGCTCGATCTGCGCCTCAATGGTGTCCAGCGTCTTGCGGTGCGCGTCGAGCGCGGCCTGCTGCTCCTGCACCCTGCCGAGGGCGTCTTTGGTCACGTTCTGGCAAATCTGGACGGGAGTCTCCAGCTTCTGGCGCAGCCGCTCGATGTCGCCCAGCGTCTCGCGGATGTAGGCTTCGATCTCGGCGAAGCCGGAGGAATCCCACAGAATCTCGTCGCGCGGCTGTTCCTGCTGCGCAGCCAGGGCGTCGCGGGCCGACACCAACCAGACCGGCGAGTCCATCCCCAGGTGCAGGCGGCATTGCTCCTGCACGAAGTCGCGCACCTGCTCGCGCTCCGCCTCGTCCAGCAAATCCACCTGGTTGACGACGACGATCACCCGCTTGCCATAGGCTTTGAGCGCCTGCAGGTCTTCCAGGTTGCTGGCCGAGAGCACCTGCGTGGCGATCATGACCAGCAGCACCACGTCGGCGCGGTGCAGGAAGCGGCGCGTCACCTCGTCGTGCGTGCGGAAGACCGACTCCAGCCCTGGCGTATCCACCAGGCTGAGATGCTCCAACAGCGGGCTGGGGTGGAACACGGTCTCGACATCACCAGCGCGCGTGCGTTGCACGTCGGCCCCGCGCCGCAGGATGACAATGTGATCGGTGGTGGGAATTGGCCCCACGTCCAGGATCGCCTCACCAAGCAGCGCGTTGATGATGCTCGACTTGCCAGAGCCGAACGGCCCGGCCATGACCATCAGGAAGGGGTGGTTGGCGTGGAACAGCGCGTCGCGCACCTGCTCCATCTGGCTGGCGGGCAGGTCATCCACGCGCGCCAGCGTGTCGAGCAGGGCTGTGATCTGCTCGTGTTCCTGGCGGCGCACCGCCTCGTACTGGCTGAGCAGCTTGCCCTGCAGCGAACTCTTTACTTCCACCCGTCACCTGCCCTTCGAGGGGCGCACCGGCCCGCCCTACGCCGGCACAGTGGGCATCAGCGCGCCAGGGACATAATCACGCAGGATCGAGCCGCCGATGAACTCGCGCAGCAGCGAGTTGTCCGGCACCAGGCTGGTATCCATCGTCATCAGCCAGCCCAGGATGGAGAGCAGGCGGCGCGCCTCGACGTAATGGGGTTGGCGCGGCTCGATCTGCAACAGCAGCGGCTCGGCCAGCGGGCGCAGCACGGCCAGCTCGTACAGCAACGCCGAGTTGAACATGACATCGGCGTTCTCCTGGTAGGGGAAGATGTCACGCTTCTCGCCGCGCCGCACGCTCTCCCACCGCGAAAGCGTGTCCAGCGCCGTGTACCCCCGGTACGTCGCGTCGCGCACGATGCGCCGGATCAGGCGGACATCGGTCGTAGGGACGCGGTTGTGGCGGTCAATGTTGACCTGCGTCAGCGCTGACACGTAGACACGATACAGCCGCTCGGTGGGCAAAGCCTGCACCAGGCGCGGATTCAACCCGTGAATACCCTCGATGATCAGAATCTGATCTTTGGAAAGCGTGACCGCCTCCTCCTCAAAGGCGCGCAGCCCGGTCTTGAAATTGTAGTGCGGGATGTGCACCGGCTCGCCGGAAGTCAAGGCCAGAAGCTGCTCGTTGAAGAGCGCCAGGTCCACCGCCTCCAGCGCCTCGAAGTCGTACTCGCCCGTCTCGTCGCGCGGCGTCAGGTGGCGCTCGACGAAGTAGCGATCCATCTCCAACGTGTAGGGGTGCAGTCCATGCGCCATAAGCTGCACGGCCAGCCGCTTGGAGAATGTGGTCTTGCCTGACGACGACGGCCCGGCAATGAGCACGATGCGCAGCCCGTCGTGGTGGCGGGCTGAGATATGCCCGGCGATGTCGGCGATGTGCTGCTCGTGCAGCGCCTCGTTGACCAGCACCAGTTCGCGGGCGCGCCCATCGCGGATGGCCTGGTTCAAGTGGCCAACATCCTCCACGCCCAGCAGGGTCAGCCACTCCTCCGTCTGGCGGAAGACCTCGGTAAGCTGCGGCGAGCGGGTGTGCGGGCGGATGATGTTCGGGCTTTCGCGGCGCGGGTATTGCAGGATGAAGCCGTCGTCTTCGGGCAGCACGTTGAACAGGGTCAGGTAGCCCGTGTGCGGCACCATGTACCCGTAGAAATAGTCGGCCTCGCCGCGCAGCCTGTAGATGGTCAGGTAGTCCTTCTGGCGGAACTCCAACAGCCGCACCTTGTCATCGTCGCCGCACTCCTGGAACATCCGCCGCGCCTCGTCCAGCGGAATGCGGTGGCGGGTGATCGGGTCGCAGGCGGCGACGATCTCGCGCATCCGCTCCTTGATCGCCTCCAATTCCTCTGGCGTGAAAGGAGGCCGCCCGCGCACCTTGCAAAAGAACGCCCCGCTCGGCAGCGCGTAGTCCACGATCACCTGCGTGCCAGGGAACAACTCTGCCGCCGCGACAGTCAGCAGGAAGGCCAGGGAGCGCCGGTAGATGCGGCTCCCATCCCCCGAATCCGTGCGCACAAGCTCCACGCAGACATCGCGCGTCACAGGCATGGTTAGCTCGCGCAGCCAGCCATCCACAATCGCCGCGACGGTCAATGCGCCATCGGTCGCCTGCCGGCGCTCGTAGGCGTGGACATACGCCTCAAGCGGCGTGCCAATGGGCGCTTCAAGAAGGGTGCCATCTGGGAACGTCACCTGCGCGCAAGTGCGCGGCGTCGCTTCCCGGATCATGGACAGGTCTTCGATCATCTATGCTCACTCACAATACGGTAGGGCCAGCAAACAGTTGCGGCACACATCCAGCTGGAATCATGGCAGGCGCAGGACAGCACCGCTTCGCCCCGGCAGCGTGACGGCGACCGCGCCCCCCTCGACCACTGCGCGCCCTTCGCCGAACGCAAACTCGGCCCGGTGAGGCGCAGGATTCAGCGGCAGGCGCAGCGTGCTCTCGCCCTGCGCCGTGTTGAAAGCCACCACCAACCGCTCGCCCTGGTAGTCGCGCGCAAAGGCGAAAAGGTCTCCCTTAGCCAGCAGCGTCCGGTATGTCCCACGCCGCAGCGCCGGGTGCGCGTGGCGCAGGCGGATGGTAGCTCGCACGTAGTCGCGCAGCGCGCCATCCCACAGCGCCTCGTCCCAGGGCATCGGCCCCCGGCACTCCGGGTCGTAGCCCCCGCTCAGCCCGATCTCGTCGCCATAGTATACCGTTGGCGCGCCGGGCATGGTCATCTGGAAGAGCATGGCCAGGCGCAGCGCCGACTGATCGCCGCCGGCCAGCGTCACGAAGCGCGGCATGTCGTGGCTGCTCAGCAGGTTAAGCTGCGCGGTGGTGATAGACCAGTCGTAGAGGGCCAGCATGTGCTCGATGGCGCGGGCGAAGCCGGGCGCTTTGAGCGGCCTGGGCGGCGGGTACGTCCCCCCCATCCACATGGGGGCGAGAGTCCGCGCCGCAAAGAAGCGCAGCGCCGCGTGCGTCTGGATGTAGTTCATCACCGCGTCGAACTCGTCGCCGCGCAACCAACGCTGTGCCTCGACCCAAATCTCGCCGACGATGTAAGCGTCGGGGTTGACGCCCTTCACCCGCTGGCGGAACTCCTGCCAGAAGGCATCGTCGTCAATCTCCGCCGGCACGTCGAGCCGCCAGCCGTCCGCCCCAAAGGCGATCCAGTGCTCGGCCACGTCGAAGATGAAGGCGCGCACCTGCGGGTTGTCTGTGTTGAGCTTGGGCAGCGCGTGCAGCCCGATCCAGGCTTCGTAGTTAGGCGGCTGATCCTCGTCGTAGGCGCGCAGGGGAAACCCCTTGACCGTGAACCAGTCCAGGTACGGCGACTGCGCGCCGCACTCCAGGATGTGGTTGAACTGGAAGAAGCCGCGGCTGGCGTGGTTGAACACGCCATCCAGCACGACGCGCATTCCGCGCGCATGAGCCGCGTCGAGCAGGGCGCGCAGCGCCGCATTGCCGCCCAGCAGCGGGTCTACGCGGTAGTAGTCGTGCGTGTGGTAGCGATGGTTGGACGCCGACTGGAAGATCGGGTTCAGATAAATGGCCGTGATGCCCAGGTCTTGCAGGTAGTCCAGGCGCTCGGCAACCCCCAGCAGATCGCCCCCCTTGAAGCCGTGCGAAGTCGGCGGGATATCCCACGACTCAAGGTTGGTCGGCTTCTCGATCCGGTCACTTCTGGCGAAACGATCGGGGAATATCTGGTAGAAGACGGCGTCTTTCACCCACTCTGGCGTTTGGACTGGCTGTGTCACCCCACGCTCCTCGGCGATGCACGACCCGCACTGCGGCCCAGGCACAATCTTCTCTGATCGTACCGTCTCTGTCCTTCGGGGGCAAAAGGTATGTGCAGACGGGTGTGTGCGAAAGCTGTCAGGTAGTGAGCAGCGCCCATGTCAGGTGCTGGTTCAGGCAGGCACCGCCGCCTACGGCTCGTCGCCTTCGTAGTACTCGGGGGGCGCGCCACCGTGCTCCGGGGCGATGGCCCACAGGTCGCGCTCGGTGACCACACGGTTGTTCAGCGCACGGTAGGCGTCGGGGTTCTCCAACTCGTCAACGGCATAGCGCCAGCGTCCGCGCCCCACCTGGCGCAGCACCGAGCGGCACTCGTCGCAACGCACGACGCGGCGCACACGCGGGATGCCCAACACCCGGTAGCGGCGATCTTCCAGGTAGAGTGTGCCGCGCGCGCAGATGGGGCACACCGTCAGCAGGAAGCCCTCCTGATAGCGGGCCAGGTTCGCCGCCTGAGCCACATAAACCCCGGCATAAACCAGCACCAACAAGGCGACCGCCCCGCCCAGCAGCAGGTACGGCACCGGCAGACCGGAGTCGCCATCGTCCGGCGTCGCCACCATAAGCGGGGCGGCGGGCGCGCCGCCAGCGTCGTCCCCTGCTGCGGCAACCGCCAGCACGGTTGGCGTCGCGCTCGGCAGGGGTGAGGGTGTGGCGGTGACCGTAGGCGATGGCTCCGCCGTCATAGTGGCTGTTGCCGAGCGCACAGGAGCGGTTGCAGTGGCCGTCGGGTGCGGCGTGGGCGTCCTGGTTGGGGTGGCCGAGGGCGCTTCGGTCGCTGGCTCCGTCGGCGTGGTGGTAGGTATCTCAGTCGGTGTCTCGGTCGGTGTTTCTGTCGGCGGGTCTGTGGGCGGTAATGTCTCGGTCGGCACGACCAGGGCGACCGCCGCTGCTACCGTCTCAGTGGGCGGAGCCGTCGCTGGCGGCGGCTCTGTGCTGGTCGCCGTGAAACTCGCTGTGATGGTCGGCGTGGGCGTGCTGGTTGGGGCCACTGTAGGCGAAGCCGTCTCCGTCGCCGAAGGAGTCGGCGAGGGAGTCAGAGATGGCGTCTCCGTTGGCGCGGGCGTGTCGGACGGAGCAACAGTAGGCGTGGCGGTGAGCGATGGGGTAGCGGTAGGCGGCAGCGTGTCAGTCGGCGAAGGGGTCGCGGTGAGCGTGGCCGTCGCCGTCGAGGTGGCCGTATCGGTCGGCGTGGCGGACGGCGTGAGCGTGGCCGAGGCGGTCGTCGTCGCGGTGAGACTCAGCGTGACCGTCGGGGTTGGCGTGATCGTTGGGCGGGGCGTGCGCGTGGCCGTCGGCACGACCGGCACCGGCGTGAACGATGGGGTCAACTGCGGTTCGTCCACGACCGGCAGGGACTCGATCACAGTCACCCAGGCCACCAGATCGTAGCGGATCCAGCCGTAGCCGTCGCCGAAGCGGATCAGCACCCAGTCCACATCGGCATCGTGCGCCACCGGATCAACCACGTCGCCCGTGAAGACTGTGCCGATCACCGAATAGCCCTGCCCCGGCCCGGAGCGCACGAACGCGCCATCTACGCCGACATCTACCCAGTTGGCGTTGGGTGTATAGGTGGGGCCGCCCGGCGTATTGTAGTAGAGGGGGGGCGGAATGGGCGAGGGCGACAGGACAGCGATCACTGGCAACGCCGCCGTATTCAAGCGCCAGCTCACCCCGTCAATGCGCACCCAGCCCTGGGTATAAAGGTAGCTGATCAGAATCCAGTCGCCGTCGTAGTTGCGCGCTAGAGGTTGCACCCACGCGCCGACGGGCAGCGCCCCAACCACGTTGTAGCCCAGGCCCGGCCCGGCGCGCACGTTGACGCCCAGCGGCACATGCACCCAGTTGACGTTGGGCGTCACCGAAGGCTCGCCCTGCGCCCACAAGACGCCCGGCACATCGCTTGCGGCAATCGCCAGCCCCATGACGACCGCCCCCAGCAACGCGGCCCAACAGCAACAGACAATGCGCCCCATGCGGCCCCTCTCAGCGTGCGCCTCACTGCGCTTATCCTACCACGAGGGCCAACGCCAAACCAATAGGCCGCCAGAACCAACAGCGCCGCGCCCTGGGCAGGCACGCGGCGCTGTCTTGGTGGTGCAGTCAGCCGGGCTGCGCACTAGCCGGCGCGCCACTCATTGCGTCAGGATGTAGGCGATGATGTCAGCAAGCTGAGCCTCGTCGTACTGTTCGCCGTAGTTCTTGGGCATGATGTCGTTGAACCCTTCAACGAGATACGCGCCCGGCTCGACAATCGCCTCGTGCAGGTACTCCTCCGCCGACATGCCCTCCACGCGCGTCGCCGCCCGCTCGCCCATGCCGGTCAGGGCCGGGCCTGCGCTGTCCGTCGCCGCGTGGCAACCGCTGCACGTCTGATCGAATAGCGCCTTGCCGTTGGCCGGGTCGCCAGCGGCGGGCGCTGCGACCTCTGGCGTGGCTTCCTCAGCAGCCGGAGCCTCGCCGCCGGACTCCGCCAGGATGTAGACAACCAACGCCTGCAACTCAGTCTCGCTGAACTGCTCGCCGTAGTTTTTGGGCATGATGTCGCCAAAGCCCTCCACAACATAGGCGCTCGGCTCGACAATCGCCTCGTGCAGGTACTCCTCCGCCGACATGCCCTCCACGCGCGTCGCCGCCCGCTCGCCCATGCCAGGGAAAGCCGGGCCTGCGCCATCAGTCGCGCCGTGACAGGCTTCGCACTGGACGAATAGCTCTTTGCCCATCGCCACAAGCTGCGCCGTGTCCGCTTCCTCTCCGCCTGCTTCTTCTGTGCCGGTTTCGGTCGCTGCGGCCTCGCCCGCCGGAGCGGGCGTCGCCAGCAGCGCGTCAACCAGCGCCGGTTCCTCGCCTTTGGGCAGCGTGGGGATAGGCGTCAGGTCTTTCGCCAGATCGCCCCCGCCACAGGCCCCCAACACCATCGCCAGCGACAACAGCGGCACCGCTGCTATCCACGTTCGCTTGAACACGATGACCTCCGTTTCCTATGCCAGTCTCAGGCCCCCTCACCCCGCGCGAGCGGACGGCTTGCAGACACAGGTATCACTCGTCTTCAGGGGCACTGCTTTCCCGCGTCCCGTAGGGGCGTATAGCAATACGCCCCTACAGCCGCCAACCGCCCACGCCACCGGGCAGCGGCGTGCTCCCGATCATCTCCCAAAGGGCGTATGCCTGCTCACTCACCCAGGCCGCGCACGTAATTCACGATGTCCCAGGTCTCGCCGGGACTCAAGTTCTCGGCCAGGCCGGGCATACGGTTCTTGCCCAGCCGAATCACCCGGAACAGGTCTTGATCAGAGAGTATTGCCGCGCGCGCGCCGAGTGACTGCGGAATCTCCGGGAAGTACTTGCCCACCTCCGCGCCCACTTTGTCGCCTTGCATCCCGTGACACATGGCGCAGTTGGTGCCATAGAGCATCTGGCCGCGTTGCAGCGATACATCCGTTGCCGGCAGCGGCGCGGTGGCCGGCTCGCCAGCGATGAACACCGGCCCCTGCACCGGCACAGACTCCGCCGGAGCAGCCAGGCGCGTCCCTTCCTGCGCGCCGACCACCACTGTGTCGTCCATCTTGTTAATCCAGGGAATGCGCACGATGTCGTAAGTCAGCAGCAGCGGGATGAGCACGGCCACCAGCCCGCCAGCCCCGACCGCACCCCAAAACAGCAGATGGCGGATGCCCTGCGGCTTGAAGGCCGCCGCGTCCTCGCGCTTGATGACGCGGGCGTGGTGCGCCTCGAAGACGCTCACCACCTGCTCGGCCACGGCGAGCGGCGCGCGCACTTCCAGGCCGATGTAGCCATCGGTAATGCGCTCGTCGTACATGCGCCGCGTCAGGATCGGGAAGCGGTTCTGGAGCAGGAAGCTGGCGAACGCTCCCAACATCGAGAACAGCGAGACCATCTCGAAGTAGATGATCGCCGTCGGCGGGACGGGATGCAGCCCTTGCCCGCCCACTTCGATGGGGTAGATGTTGGTCGTGACGCGGGTCAGGAAGAAAGCCACCAGCGCGCCCAGCGCCGCGCCGCCCAACACAAACGGCAGAAACCACAGGCGGGCCGGCTTGCGCGCGAAGAACCTGGCCGGGTACGGCACGTTCGACATCACCATCATCTGCTCGTCCTGGACGCCGAGCGCGCGTACCTCGTCAATGACATCGGCGGTCGTCTCTACATTGTCAAACAAGCCTAGCAGCAAGAAGTCGGCCATGCTCCCCTCCTAGTGGACTTCCGTCCGCGTGGACACCACGGCCCGACCAACGCGGCGAGTTTCCTGCATCGCCTGGCCCTCGTACACTTCCCACACCGGGATGATCGGCACGAAACGGGTAAAGACCATGTACAGCAGGCCCAGGAAGGCCAGCGTGCCCACCGTGACCGTCACTTCCGGCCAGTGCGGCGTGTAGTTGACCCAGTTGAAGGAAAGCTCGTTGCGCGACAGCGAGCCAGCCACGATCAGCACACGCTCGACGTACATGCCAACCTGCACCAGGATGCCGATGACGAACATAGCCGGCAGCGACGTGCGCACCCGGCGCGACCACAGCGTACCCAGCGGCACCACGATGTTGCAGAACAGCATCAGGTAGAACAGCGGGGCCAGCGGGCCGGTGAGCATGGCCTGGATCGCCTTCTCCATGGGCAGGTTGCCGTACCAGTTGGTGATCCACTCGGCGAAGTAGAAGTAGATCCACGACAGGGTGAGGATCAGCAGGAAGATGCCCATCGCGTTGAAGTGCTCTTCGCGCATAAAGTAGCCATAGCGCATCGTCTTGCGAATGACGATCATGACCAGGATCACCGCCGCCACGCCTGAATACAGCGCGCCGACGACGAAGAACGGGCCGAAGATCGCGCTGTGCCAGCCGGGCTGGATGGCCATCGAGAGGTTCCAGGACACGCCGGTGTGCACCGAGAACATCACCGGGATGATCACGAAGCTGAGGATGTTGCTGACCACCTCCAGCCGGTGCCACTCGGCGTCGGTGCCCCGCCACCCCAACGACAGCGCCCCGTACACCTTGCGCCGCCAGCCAGTCGTATGATCGCGGGCCATGGCGAAGTCGGGGATGAGCGCAACGAACATGAACAGCGTGCTGCCGATCAGGTAGGTAGTGATGGCCATCATGTCCCAGAACAGCGCCGACCGGAAGTTGGGCCACAGCTCGCGCTGGTTGGGGATGGGCATCATGTAGAACAGCTTCCAGATGC
>CAYNHD010000076.1:0-12308 GCA_964396775.1 uncultured Thermoflexus sp.
CGCTAGCGGCGCGACGCCCATCAGCAGGTAGATGCCCACCAGGAACCAGCGCGTCACCGGCGGGTAGTAGTCCGGCCCCAGGTTGATCACCGTGCTGCGCAGGCCCAGGTCTACCAGGATGGTCGTGATCGCCTCGGCCCACGACCCCCACAGCACGACGATGGTCAGCCCCAGGAACAGCCAGTTATTGAGCAGGAACATGCTCTCGCGGCTGAACAGCGAGTCCAGATCGTCCGCGCCGCGCAGATCGCCACGCTGCTGCCGCCAGGCGAGCAGGCCCACGCTGCTGACCATCGCCAGGCCGAGGAAGGCGAACATCGGGCGGCCAATCTCGGATTCGGCGAAGGCGTGCACGCTGCTGACTACGCCGCTGCGTGTGGCGAAGGTGCCAAGCACCACCAGCAGGAACGTCAGGATGATCAGCAGCATGTTCCAGAACTTGAGCATCCCGCGCTTTTCCTGCACGACGGCGCTGTGCAGGAAGGCCGTGCCAGTCAGCCAGGGGAGCAACGCGGCGTTCTCCACCGGGTCCCAGCCCCAGTAGCCACCCCAGCCGAGCACGTCGTAGGCCCAGCGCCCGCCGAGCAGCAGCCCCAGGCTGAGGAACAGCCAGGCGACCAGCGCCCAGCGCCGCGTGGCGTGCAGCCAGCCGGAGCCAAGCTGCCCGGTCACCAGGGCGGCGAAGGCGAAGGCGAAGGGGATGACAAAGCCCACGAAGCCCAGGTAGAGCATGGGCGGGTGAATGACCATCCCCAGATGGCGCAGCAGCGGGTTCAGCCCCTGGCCGTCCTGCGCTTCATAGGCCCCCAGGCTACCTTCCGGTGCAAAGAGGGCCGGCTTGACGCTGCCATCGGGCATGGCCCAGTACCGCTCAAAGGGGTTCTCGATGAAGTTGTTGAGGATGAGGAAAAAGCCGAGCGTAGCCATCGTCACCACAATGACGTAGGGCATCAAGCGGCGCTCGGACTGCCAGTTGAGCAGCAGCGCGGCGAAGGTGAACCCGCTCATCAGCCACGACCAGAACAGCAGCGACCCGGCCTGGCTGCCCCACAGCCCGGTGATCAGGTAGAAGCTGGGCGTGTCGAGGCTCGATGTCTGCCAGACGTAGGCGATGCTGAACTCGTGATTGAGCATGGCGTAGATCAACAGCAGGTTCGCCACCGACAGCAGTGGAAAAGTCATCAGCGCGGCGTTGCGGGCGCTGACCACCCAGCGGTCGCGGCGCAGCTGCGCCCCGGCCAGGGCCGCGACCAGCGCGTAGACCGCAGCCAGAAACGCCAATCCAGTGGTGACGATGCCGATTTCAGCGATCATGGCGTTCCACTCCCAATTCCCAACACCAACCGGACATCAAAATCAAAGCTGCACTCTCTCCAGAAAACGACGCCGGCACAGCACCAGCCCGGCCCTATACAGACGCGCAGGCAGCAGGCGCACCTGAGCTACTGCCGCAGGCTCCCCCCTCTGGGAACCAGTCCGCACAGTCTGCCGCGCTCGCTGCCTGGATCACACACTCGGCTCAATATTCTGAAAAACCGGCATAATAATACGCCATACACTGCCCGGCTTGCCACATTTCGCCGCGCAGCGAGGTCGCGCCTGGCCGACAGCCGCAGCCATCATAACACATTCCCGCCGCCGCATACTTGATTATAGTCAAATTGATCGGGGTTTCCCCAACTGCGACGCGGGCGCTCCCACGCCGGACTTCCGAGGTTTCCGAAAACTTCGGAAGTCTCTTTCGGCGCAACGCCCCTCGCCATGTTCCCGGTCTATGCATCCCCTTCCTGGCAAAGCCAGGGAGGAGGGGCGCGCTCACATCCAGCGATCAAAGTCCCCCTCTCTAGCTCGGCTGGAGAGGGGGATTTAGGGGGGGAGGCATGTAGGGGCGGGTTTCTAAACCCGCCCCTACAACGGGCACAGCAAGAGCAGCGCCCCCCACGCCCGCTCTTCTGCACCGCACCGTAGACCGCGCGGGCAATTACGGTATAATAGCGCCGCGCTGGGGGGGACTAGGGATTAAGGACGCGGGATGCCCGTACCGTACTGCCATATCTGCGAACAGAACGAACTGGAAAAGCGCCAGTACGGCGCTGCCTCGCTTGAGCAGGGCGACTACTGCCCGGTTTGCTACCGCCCGACGTGCCGCTTTCATATGGGGCGGGTGCGCTGGCGTTGGAAAGCGACAGGCCGCCTGGACAGCGCGCTGGTCTGTATGGAGTGCAAGAACGCCTACCGCCACCGCGAGTGGGACGCCCACAACCGCGACTGGATCAGCTAGGGCGCGTCGTTCGCACAGCCTCACCCCCAGCCTCGCTGCGCTCGGCTTGCCCCCTCTCCACGTCGTGGAGAGGGGGCGGTGAGGCGCGTCAGCGCCGAGCGGGGGTGAGGCTGAAGTGCGCCCTGCCTAGCAGACGTGAGCCAATCGTGCAAGCGTGCTACAATTCACGCGGGCGGGTGTTCTGGGGGATGCACGCGCCGCTGGAACCGCTGGCGAGCTTTTCAGGGGGGCTGGCTGGTTCCGGCCCTGAGGAGTGACCGTGAGCCGAAAAACTGAACTGGTGCTGCTGACGGCGCTGCTGGTGCTGGCGGCGCTGCTGCGCCTGTGGGACCTGGCCCATCTGCCGCCCGGCTTCAACCGCGACGAGCTGGCCCACATTCGCATCACCGAGGCGATGAAGGCGGGCGAAGTCTCGGTCTACTACCAGATCGGCGACCGCCTGACCCGCGCCGCGCTGTTCGGCGCGCTCAATACCGTCGCGTCCGATCTGGTGGGCGGCGGGCTGCTCGGCTACCGGATGCTGCCGCTCTGGGGCGGGCTGCTCACGCTGGCCCTGCTCTACGCGCTGGGCCGGCGGCTGTTTGGCGTGCCGGTGGCGCTGATCGCGCTGGCGGCCATGAGCGTCAACCTGCGCGCGGTGTTGCTGGCGCGTACGGTGACGGCGGAGTCGCTCGTGCCGCTGTATACCCTGCTCATGCTGCTCTGCCTGGCGGTAGCCTTCAACCTGCGCCACGAAGTCACGTTCCGCGTGCCTTATACGCTGCCCTTCGCGCTGCTGGCGGCCCTGGCTGGCACGTCGGGCTACCTGCACTATTCGACGCTGGTGCTCGGCCCGCTGGCGCTGGTCTTTTTCCTACACCTGTGGCGGACGGGCCAGCCGCTCGCGCGGCGCGTGTGGAGCATGTGGATCTTCGTGGTGGTGCTGGCGACCATTGTCGCCCTGCCCTATCTCGTCTCCACGCTGCGCGATCCCAAGCTGAGCGAGGCGTACATCCTGTGGCGCGAGCGCCCGACCAGCGCCGGCGAGGCCGTCGAGGGGCTGGTGAACGCAGCAGGCGGGTTGCTGTGGCAGGGGGATGAGCGCGTCACGGCCAACGCCGGCGGGTACGCGCTGCTCGGCCCTGTCCTGGCGCTGCTGCTGATCGCGGGAACGTTGCAGGCGATCCGGCGTTGGCGCGATCCGCGCTACGCCTTGCTGCTGCTGAGTCTCGCCGCCGGGCTGCTGACCGATGCCTGGATCAAGCCGGGGGCCACGTTCACGGCCAACCTGGTGGCGCTGCCCGCCGTGTTCTTGCTGGTGGGCGTGGGAGGGCAGGCCGTGTGGGATGGGTTGCGCGGGCGCGGCCTCGCCCGAAGCTGGCGTCCGCTGACGGCGCTGGCGCTGGTGATTCTGGCGGCCAATGTGCTGGCCGCGCGCGACCGCCTCTACCACGACTGGAAGCGCAGCCCGGCGGTGCGCGCCGCCTATCACGGCGATCTGGCGGCGCTGGCTGCCTACCTCGACCGCACGCCGGACGATCTGCCCGTGTCGCTATGCATCACCGGCATGAACGTGCCGGGCGATGCCGGCCTGTCGCCGCGCCAGATTCTCGGCCTGATGCGTCACCGCGCCGGCGAGCCGGTGCGTCATTCCGACTGCCGGGCCGGGCTGGTGCTGATCAACGCCGGGGCACCGATGCGCTTTGTCTTCGCCGACCCGGACGACCGGGCGACCATGCCGCCAGAGCTGGCCGACTGGCTGGCTGAGGCCGAGCCGGTCGCCGCTGAGGGGTTGCCAGCGGGGTCTGTGCTGCGGCTGGACGTGGAGCAGCGTCTGCGCGACGCCGGCGGGCGTTGGGGCCTGCTTGCCCCCGCCTATTTCCTGCCGGACGCCGACGAGCAACCTGTTCAGGCCAGGCTGCCCGTGCCGCTGGAGGAGGGCCTGACCTTCGCGGGCTACGATCCGAGCGTGTTCAACGATGAGCGGCAGCCCGGCGGCGACCCCATCGTGCTGGTGACCTACTGGCGCGTGGACGAGCCGCTGCCCGACGACCTGGGCATCTACGCGCACCTGCTCGGCTACACGCAGACTGAGCCGCCCGTCCTGCAGATCGAACCCTGGGCCGAGGCGAACTCGATTGACGTGCAGCCCGGCGAGCTTGAGCCGCGCGATTTCTTCATCCAGGTGTCGTATATCTGGCTGCGCGAGAACCTCAGGCCGGATCGTTACGCGCTGACGGTGGGTGCCTACCGTGACGAAGTGGCCGTGCTGGAGAATCACCTGAGCGTGCTCGACGCGGCGCAGAATTACGCGCCACACGGCGACCGCCTGCTGCTGGGGCACATCACGGTCGTGGAGTCGTGAGTAGGGAGTGGTCAGTGATCGGTTGTCAGTTGTCAGCTATCGGTGATTAGTGATCAGGGTGCGTACAAAGGTTGTCAGTGACAGGTATGACGCTGGCGAATAGCCTCACCCCCAGCCTCGCTACGCTCGGCTTGCCCCCTCTCCACGTCGTGGAGAGGGGGCGGTGAGGCCCGCGTCAGTGGGCCGAGCGGGGTGAGGCTAAGGAGCACGACCGCACTGCCTGACAGGTTTTGCACGCACGCACCCAGTGACCATAAGTGGTTGCTGATGACTGACCACTGAAAACCGATCACTGAAAACCAACAACCAATGACCAACCACCAACCAACCACTGACCACCAGGAGCCGCCATGCTGTACCTCGATGGGAGCCAGGGCGAAGGCGGCGGGCAGATTGTCCGCACGGCCCTGACGCTCAGCGCCATCAGTGGGACGCCCGTGCGCATCGAGCGCATCCGCGCCGGTCGGCAGACGGCGGGGTTGCGCCCGCAGCACGTGGCGGCGGTGCGGGCAGCGGCGGACATCTGCGCGGCGCACGTGGAGGGCGCGGCGGTCGGGTCGGAGGCGATCACGTTCGCCCCAGGCGGGCCGGCGCGCCCTGGCCGCTACGAATGGGCGATTGGCACGGCGGGGTCGGCGGTGCTGGTCATGCAGACGGTGCTGCTGCCGCTGGCGCTGGCTGCCGGGCCGTCCGAAGTGCGGGTGCATGGCGGCACGCACGTCCCGTACAGCCCGTCGGGGCACTACCTGCGCGATGTGTACGTGCCCTTTCTGCTCGGCCTCGGCGCAGACCTGACGCTGTTCCTGGAAACCTACGGCTGGATGCCGGAGGGCGGCGGGACTATCGTCGCCCAGGTGAAGGGTGGCGCGCAGCCAAGCGGCGTGGATATGCGCCAGCGCGGGCGAATCGAGCGCGTGTTCGGGACGGCGGTGGGCTGCAACCTGCCGTCGCATATCCCGCAACGCATCGCGAACCGGGCGATAAACCTGCTGGAGACGCTGGAAGTGGCGGCGGATGTGCGTCCGCTGCGGGCACGGGGCATCAGCACCGGGGCGGGCCTGTTCCTGGTGGCGGAATACGCCAACGGGCGCGGCGGTTTCGGCGTCCTGGGGCGTAAAGGGATGCCGTCCGAGGTCGTGGCCGAGAAAGCGGTCACGGCGCTGCTGGCCTTTCACGCGGGCAGCGCCTCCGTAGACGCGCACCTGGCCGACCAGATCATCGTGCCGCTGGCGCTGGCGCAGGGAGCCAGCGCCTTTGTCACGCCGGAGATCACGGCGCATCTGCTGACCAATATCGGCGTCGTGCGCGCGTTCGTGGAGCGTCCGATTGCGGTGGACGAACGGTCGCGGGTGGTGGTGATTGAGTAATTGGTGGTTGGTTGTTGGTGATTGGTTTTCAGTGATTGGTTGTCAGTGAGCAGTCGGTCGTTGGTTCTCGGTGATCAGTCCTCAGTGGTCAGCAACTACACTCTGTCCCTAATCGCTGACAACTGATAACCGAAAACTGATCACTGATGACTGAAAACCGATCACCAACAATCAACAACCGCTTTTCTAACACTAACGAGTCTGTCATGTTTGAAATCGTCTTCCTCGGCACGTCGGCGAGCGCCCCCTCGATCCATCGCGGGCTGTCCGCCCAGGTGGTCATCGTCAAGAACCGCCGCTTCCTGATTGACTGCGGCGAGGGCACGCAGCGCCAGCTTCTCAAGAGCGGGATCGGTTTCAAGCGGCTTAATCGCGTGCTGATCACGCTGGGAGAGCATTGACGAGCTGGAGATTTGGGGCGGCAAGTGGGCGCTCGACCGCGTGCAGGACTTGATCTACGGCGTGGTGCTGCGCGGGGCACAGCCGCCCATGCCGCTGCACCTGATTGATGTCAAGCCCAGCGTGCTGATGGAGGAGGCCGATTTTCTCGTCTCCGCCTTTCCGGTGAATCATCGCGGGCGCGACTGCTTCGGCTACGTCTTCCAGGAGAAAGCGCGGCGACCTTTCCTGGTCGAGCGGGCGGAGGCGCTGGGCGTCCCCGCCGGGCCGGAACGGGCGCGGCTGGTACGCGGCGAGACAATTACGCTGGCGGATGGGCGCGTCGTCCGGCCCGACGACGTGCTGGGCGAGGATACCCCCGGCGCACGGCTGGTCGTCACCGGCGATGCGGCCTCGCTCGACGGCCTGGAGAGCGTCGCGGCGGGGGCGCACGCCCTGGTCACCGAGGCGACGTACCTGGACGAAGATGCGGAGATGGCCGCCAGTTTCGGGCACCTCACCGCGGGGCAGGCGGCGCGCTTCGCCCGCGAGGTGGGCGTGCAGACGCTGCTGCTGACCCACATCTCGCGCCGTTACCGCGAGCGCGACGTGATCCAGGAGGCGCAGCAGTACTTCGCCAACAGCTACGTCGTGCGCGACTTCGACCGCTTCTCGGTGGCAAAGGGACGCCCCGCCCACAGAGTGCTGCCCGGTGAAGAGCCGGACGAGCCAGAATAGGCGGGGTTGCGGAGGCACTGTTCCTCCTGCGCGAGACTCTGCCTTACCTTTCCGCGCGGCGATCCGCTCTCACGGCAGCACGGACAAGTTGTCAGCCAGATGCCGGAAGGCCCCTATCCCCGGCCCCTTCCCCCAGCCAAGCTAGGGGAAGGGGAGGACCGCCTGCCGGTGTCCCCCCCCTAGCTCGGCTGAAGGGGGGATCAAGGGGGGAGGCGTTCAGCGAGTGTTCTCGGCTGTTCTCTGGTGACAAGTCATTTGTAGACCCTGCGATCACGGCAGCACGAAGCCGCTCCACGTCCCCGTCAGCGCGTAGCGCAGCGCGTCAATGGCCCCCGTCACCAGCAGGGCGAAGGCGAGTCCGGCCAGCGCGGGGGCGGCCAGATCGCGCCAGCGGGCGCAGCAGTTCTCGCGGCGCGCGATTCCCAGAATCAGGGTGCAGCCGACGATGCCGAACATGAGCAGCACGCCCGCCGCGCTGATCGCGCCCAGGACGGCGCGCAGGGGCGGCCAGTTAATCAGCACCAGCGCCCCACTCCCCGCCGCCAGCGCGTAGAGCGCGGCAAGCTCGCCCCACGAGCGGACGGGCGGGCCGTCCTGCGGCGTGCGCCAGAGCAGGCTGCTGAACACCGGCCAGACAATGGTGATCAGCGCCAGGCCGAAGGTCGTCCCGGTCAGCAGGCGCAGGGTGTTGTGCGGCGTGTAGGGCGGTGCGTAGCCGTCGAAGGCGCTCAAGAAGCTATTCAGCCCGTCGAGTCCGTACAGGCCGACGCCCAGCAGCATCACCGTCAGCAGCCGGACGCGCGGCAGCCGGGCGGCGCGCAGCCGTCCCCGCGCGGCGAAGACGCCCAGCCCCGCCCACACGCCCAGGTAAATGCCCGTGCAGCGCGCGCACAACGGCAGCGGGCGCTCGTGGACGTGAAAGGAGCGTTCGGCGATGCGGTGGCAGACCGCGTAGCCAAGCGCGTCCGCCTTGCCCAGCACACCCGGCGGGGTGAGCCACAGCCAGATCGCGGCGATGGCGGCGGTGCTTAGCGCCAGCAGCGCCACCGTCCGCCGCCCGAAAAGGGGCGCAGGCGCAGGTTGGGCGGTGGGGGACATTGTTTGCTGGGCAGTCATGGTCGCTGGGATTCCTCGGCGCGAGTCTAAGCGGGATCGGGGGCAGCGGCAAGTTGTGGAGACATTAACCTCACCCCCTGGCCTCGCTGCGCTCGGCTTTTCCCCCTCTCCGTAAACGGAGAGGGGGAGGCGAGGCGCGCCAGTGCCGAGCGGGGGTGAGGTCCGTAGGGGCGTATGGCTATACGCCCCTGCGAGCAGGCTGACGTGCGGCGGACTTTGATGCGATTGCCCCGAGTTGTTGCGTTCGGTTCGCGCCGCCTGTTCGCACTGGCTATACTTATCCCGCGCTACCTTCCAGTCCCCTTGAACGTAGAAAGTAATGGAGAATCCAGATGCTCTGAGCCTGGCCTCACCCAGCGTGAGACCAGCACATGCTCCCGACCCCCGACTCATGACTCATCCACAAGACCCACCAGAGAGCGGAAACCCCCATGACTCCAACCACAAACCCCATCATCGAACTACACGGGCTGAGCAAGCAGTTCAACCCACCCGACGGTGTGATCGCCGTCAAAGATGTCAGTTTCAACATCATGCAGGGCGAGATTTTCAGCCTGCTTGGACCGAACGGCGCGGGCAAGACGACGACCATCGGCATGATCAGCGGCCTGCTGACGCCCACCGCCGGCGATGTGATCGTCGGCGGGCACTCGGTCACCCGCGAGCCGATGGCCGTGCGCAAGCTGATCGGCGTCGTCCCGCAGGAGTTGGCGCTCTACCCCACCCTGTCCGCTCGCCAAAACCTGGCTTTCTTCGGCAAGATGTACGGCCTGGGCGGGCGCGAGTTGAAGCGGCGCATCGGCGAAGTGCTGGAGTTCACCGAACTGACCGACCGCGCCGACGACCCGATCGAGCAGTACAGCGGCGGGATGAAGCGCCGCGTCAACATCGGCATCGGTCTGCTGCACCGCCCGCAGATTCTCTTCCTCGACGAGCCGACCGTCGCCATTGACCCGCAGTCGCGGCGCAACATCCTGGATGCGGTGAAGGCGCTCAACGCCGAGGGCATCACTGTGCTCTACACGACGCACTACATGGAGGAGGCCCAGGAGCTTTCGCACCGCGTCGGCATCATTGATCACGGGCAGATCATCGCCCTGGGCACGCAGAACGACTTGACGCGGATGGTCGGCGAGCAGGACACGCTGGCGCTGAAGGTGCCTAACGCCACGCCGGACCTGGTGGACGCCCTGGGCAGGCTGCCCGGCGTGAGCGCCTGCGTGCGCGTGGACAGCGAAGACGGCGAGCTACACGTCCTGGCCGACGAGGGACGGCGCGCCCTGCCCGACGCCATCCGCCTCATCAACGAGGCCGGGCTGAGCCTGCAGGCAGTCGAGGTGCGCGAGCCGACGCTGGAAGCCGTCTTCCTGCACCTGACCGGGCGCGGCCTGCGCGACTGAGGGGGAGCAGCCATGCGCCAGAAGATCATCGCCATCGCCTGGAAGGACATCTACGCGACGTTCAAAGACCTCAACGCCGTCGCCTACCTGGTGGCGCTGCCCGTCGTGCTCAGCGCCATCGTCGGCCTGGCCTTCGGCACGGGCGGCGACGTGAGCATTGACACGGTGCCCGTCGCTGTCGTCAATCAGGATCAGGGCGTTACCCTGCGCGGTGGCCATTCGTTCAACCTGGGCCAGACGCTGGAACGGGCCTTCGTGCCCAGCGGCGATCCCGCCCAGGACGAGCCATTCGCCGCCATTCACGACCTGGTTGACGGCACGGCCTATGACGACGCCGAGCGCGCCCGCGACCAGATCGCCGACGGAGACCTGGCCGCGCTGATCACCATCGCCGGTGCGGACTTCACCGCCAACGCCCTGAGCGGAGACGCCCCCGGCACCGTCGCCATCCTTTACGACAGCGGGCGCAGCGTCGGCCCCAGCGTCGTGCGCAGCATCGTCAGCGCCATCACCAACAGCATGAACAGCGTCATCCTGGCCCAGCGCCTCGGCCCGGCGGCCCTGGCGGAGATCGGCGCGGCGGCAGGCGCGGACGAAGCGGCCATCGCCGGAGCCGCCGCCCAACTGAGCGCCGAAGCCATGTCCATCGCCGACGCCGCCCCGATCCGCCTGGAGAAGGTTGATTTGCAGGGCGAGACGCGCTCCTTCGACGCCATGCAGTACTTCGCCCCTTCGATGGCCATCCTCTTCATGACGTTCGCCATGGGCGCGGGCGCGACGACCATCCGCCTCGAACGGGAGCGTTGGACATTGCAGCGCATCCTGACCACGCCGACGCCGCGCTGGGCCTTCATGGGCGGCAAGCTGCTGGGCATGTATGGCACCGGCCTGGCCCAGATGGTGCTGCTCATTGTCGCCACCACGCTCGTCGCCCGGCTGATGGGCCGCCAGAACAGCATCTGGGGCACGGACGCGCTGGCGCTGGTGCTGCTGGTGCTGGCCGTCGTCTTCGCCGCGACAAGCCTGGGCCTGCTCATCGCCGCGCTGTCCAGGACTGCCGAGCAGGCCACCACCTACAGCAGCATCGTCGCCCTGGTGCTGGGGATGCTTGGCGGCACCTTCATCCCCATCGAGAACCTGCCGGACGCGCTGAGCTGGCTGCCCAAGCTCACGCTCAACTACTGGGGCATTCAAGGCTTCTACAACGTGGCAACAGGCGAAGAATCGCTGTCCGGCGTCAGCGCGAACCTGCTGGCGCTGGCGGTGATGGGCGTCGTGCTGTTCGCGGCCAGTCTGTGGCGTTTCAATCGCCGCCAGGAACTATGAGGGAGATCACCATGCGCGCCATCCTGACGGTTGCCCGCTATGACCTGCTGCGCGCGCTCAAACAGCGCGAGACGTTTCTCTTCGGCCTGCTCATGCCGGGGATCATGATGCTGCTGCTGGGCGTGGCGATGGGCGGCAGCGCCGACACAGCGACGATCACCATAGACGTGCTGGACGAAGACGGCAGCGCGTTGTCGGCGGCGCTGATCGCCGCGCTGCGCGCCGAACTGGAGGTGGACGACTCGTTCCGTCTGTGCGTCCTGGGCGTGGACGACGGCGACGGCTGCGCGGTCAGCGCCGCGCCGGATCGCCTGGAGCAGGTGGCCGACGAGCGCCTGGAAGACACCGACAGCTTCGGGACGATCCGCATCCCGGCGGGCTTCGGCGACGCGCTGCGCGCCGGGAAGGAGGCGACCGTCGCCTATAAGAGCAGCGCCGACCTGACCGCGCCAGTGCTGGCCGAGCAGAAGATCGAGGCGGCGGTCAGCCGCCTGAGCGGGGCGGTGGCCATCGCCAACCTGACGGTCAGCGCCGCCGAGCGCGCCTTCGGCCCGCTGGATCGCGCCGCTGCCTTCGAGACGGTGCGCGCCCGCGTGGATGCCGCCTGGGACGCGCGCCCGGTGCACGTCAGCGCCGAGGGCACCACGAGCCAGGTATCGCGCTTCGGCTTCAACCAGAGCGGGCCGGGCATCGCCACCATGTTCGTGCTCATCTTCACCCTCAACGGGGCGGCGCTGCTGATCTACGAGCGCGAGACAGGCACGTTGCAACGCCTGTTCACCCTGCCCGTGCCCCGCTGGCAGACGCTCGCCGGCAAAATCCTGGGCCAGTACGTCTATGGGCTGAGTATCTTCACCGTGCTCGTCCTGGTCGGGGCGCTGATGGGTGTGCAATGGGGCGACAACGTGGCGGGCGTCGTGCTGGTGATGCTCGTCTACACGCTGACGGTGACCGCGCTGGGCGTGGCCCTGGCGACCGTAGCCCGCACCTCGGCGCAGGCGGCCAATCTGAGCCTGCTCTTCGGCATGACGCTCGCGCCGCTGGGCGGGGCGTGGTGGCCGCTGGAGATCGTGCCGCCCTTCATGAAGACAGTCGGGCACCTGACGCCGGTCGCCTGGGGCATGGACGCCTTCCAGGAGATGATGTTCTACGGCGGGACGCTGGCTGACATCGCGCCGATGCTGGGCGTGCTGCTGGGCATGGCCGCGCTGTTCTTCGCCTTCGGGCTGCTGCGCTTCCGCTACGAGTAGGCATTGACCTCACCCCCGCTCGGCGCTGTTGCGCCTCGCGTCCCCCTCTCCGTTGACGGAAGAGGGGGAAAGGCCAAGCGCAGCGAGGCCAGGGGGTGAGGTAAACAG
>CAYNHD010000077.1:0-12275 GCA_964396775.1 uncultured Thermoflexus sp.
CCGACGAAGGCGGCCTTCTTCTGTTCGCGGATGCGCACCAGGCGCATCTGCTCGTCGGTGTAGTCGGCGTACAGCCCCGTGCGCGACGATCCGGCCCCGTCGGTGACGGTGACGCCGGTCAGCCAGCGGTCGTCGCGCTGGTAGCACTGCAAGATGCCGTCCATGGCCATGATCTCGATGTCGTCCTGGTGGGCGGCGATAGCCAGGTGCGTGGTGCGGGCCAATGCCTGCTCGGCGGGCAGCCCGTCGGGAACGAAGACCTGTGCGCTTGCGAGCTTGAATTGCATGGGTATCTCTCCCTGGAAAGTACAATCAGTGATCGGTGATCAGTGATCAGTTGTCAGTAGCCGGTGATCAATTGTCGGGGCGGATGGGCCGCAGAAACAAGCCGTCTGACTGCTCACTGACAACTGAACGCCGATCACTGAGAACCGATCACTGAGAACCGAAAACTAACCACCAAAAACCAATAACCAACCACCAACCACCTACGCTAACTCCGGCAGGCTCGCCGCCGCGATGGACTGCCCAACGCGGCGACTCTTCTCGTCCGGCAACTGGATATGCAGCCGCCCGGCTAGGTCGGGGAACTCCCCGCGCAGCACCTCATTGGCGGTCTCAAGGATCAGCGTGCCGCCGCGCCCCGAAGTGACGCGCCCCAGGATCAGCGCGTGCTTGAGCGCGTAGAAGTCGGCGTAGTGGGCAAGCGCGTAGCCGAGATAGACGCCTATCGTTTGCCAGATTTGGGTCGCGCCCGCGTCCCTGGCCTCCAGCTTCTCCTGCACGGCCTTGAGCTTCTCCGCGTCGGTCACACCGCCGGGCACAGTGATGCCCGCGCGCGGTGCCAGGCGGAAGACCGCCTGCTGCGAGAAATAGAGCGCCCCCACGCCGCGGTCGCCCGACCACTCGTCGGCGGGCGCGTCAGGTTGGTAGTCCACCGGCGCGAAGGCCAGCTCGTTGAGCCAGTCGGTCAGGCTGCCCGTCGGCGTGACGTAGCCGGCGGCCTCGCTCGACCCCATCGCCACGCCGAGGATGCTGTCATCCTCCAGCGACATCGAGCCGGCCAGGGCCGTCACCTCGCCATCGTTGATCACCTCCAGCGGCACACCGCCCATCGCCTGGCGGATGCGGGCGAACAGGCTGCGCACCTCGCCGTACCGCTCGGCGGGCACGCCACGAAACAGGGAGGCGACCATCGGGCGGTTGTCCACATAGACGCCTGCCGAGCTACCGCCGATGGCGTCCACGCGCGGCAGCCTGGACGCGGCCAGTTGCAGCGCGGCCAGGATGCGCTCGTAGTGGTAGGATGGGTCGCTGTTCTGGCGCGGCTCCCACACGATCTCCGTGCTGAAGACCGGCTCGCCGTCCATCACCGCCGACACCTTGAGGTCAGACGCGCCCAGGTCAAACCCGATGCGGCAGCCGTCCAGGTGGCGGCCCAACGCCTTCTCGCTCTCGTGGGCCGGGGGTACCTCGTCCGCCGCGCAGGGGACGACCGTGAACGGCTGCTGGTAGACCTGCTCGCCCATGAAGTGGTAGTCGAAGGCGCGCGGGCCGTCCGGCGCGTAGGTGCGGCGCAGGTGGTCGCCGATGGCGCGCGGCCCGCCGGCGTAGACCTTCCAGCCGCCGCGCTGCCACAGCAGGAACTTGACCAGCCGCTCGGCGTATTGCAGGTTGGCCTCGGCGCGCGGGTGGCCTTCGGGGAAGACGGCCGTCTGGAAGCGCGACAGCGTGCCGCCCACGCGCTCCAGGCCGAGCACCAGCGGCACGCCGGCCCCCGACTGAGCGACTTCCGCTTGAAAGGCGCGGTTGGCCAGCACCGCCGGGCGAAAACCGGGATCGAGCGGCGGGACGAAGCGCGGGGCGATGAGCGTGAGTGCTTGGGTCATGGCGAGGTTTCTCCGAGATGGGTGAATGGTGGTTATTGGTTGTTGGTTGCCGGTGATCAGTAATCGGTTTTCAGTGATCAGTGGGTGGTCGTGAGTCCTGAGCATAATCTCCCGACTCATGACTCAAGACTCCGAACTTTGACCACACACGCCCCCTGATCACTGATAACCGAACACCGATCGCTGATCGCTGGCGACTGGCAACCGGTGACCGATCACCGACGACCGATCACTGACGACTGATCACCGAAAACTGATCACTGATCCCTGTCTGCTATCGCGTCACCGTCACTTTGGTCAGGCCGCGCGGACGGTCTACCTCGTGCCCCTTGACCAGTGCCAGGCGCATGGCGAAAACCTGCCCGTGCACCACCGCCGCAATGGGCGTCAACCATTCAGGCATGTCGGCGGGCAGGCGCATGGCGTGCTGAGCGTGAGCGAAGGCCGCTTCCTCGTTGGAGATGACCAGCAACTCCGCGCCCTTGTCATGAAGCTGGCCGAGCAGGTCGAGCAGCGCGGGCAGCGTCTTGCCCGCCGGCGCGATGACGATCACCGGGAAGCCGCGATCAATGACGGCGATGGGGCCGTGCCGGAAGTCCGCCTCGCTGTAGGCATCGCCAGCGATATAGCATAACTCTTTGATCTTGAGATTGATCTCGAAGGCGGTGGCGTAGTTGTAGCCGCGCCCGATGGTGGCGAAGGCGTCCATGTAGCGGTAACGCTCGACCCACAGCGGCCCTGCCAGCGGCGAGGCAATGTGCTCGGTGAGCGTCTGCGCCACGTAACCGGGCAGGCGGGCCAGCGCCGCGCGTAGCTCGCCGTCGTCCACCAGGGCGGTCACCAGCATGGCGATGGCGGTAAGCTGCGCCGTGTAGGTCTTGGTTGCGGCGACGCTCAATTCCGGCCCGGCCAGCAGCGGCAGGTGATAGGCCGCCGTCTGCGCGATGGGCGACTGCGCGTCGTTGGTGATGCCGACGGTCAGCGCGCCTTGCTCGCGGGCGTCGGCGAGCACCTGGCGGATGTCTTCGCCGCGCCCCGACTGCGAGATGCCGATCACCAGGGCGCGGGCCAGGTTGGGCGGCATCTGGTAGAGCGTGTGCAAGGAGGGCGTGGCCAGCGCAACGGGCAGCCGCGCCTGCGCCCCGAAGAGATACTGGGCATAGCGGGCCGCGTTGTCCGACGTGCCGCGCGCGGCGATGCAGATGAAAGCCGGGCCGAACTCGCGGATGGCGGCGGCGATCTGCCGGGCGGTCGCGCTCTCTTCGCTCAGCAGGCGCTGCAGCACGACGGGCTGCTCGGCGATTTCCTGGTCGAGGTACATGCGGTTATCCTCTCAGCGTGCTTGCCCGCGTAGGGGCGCTGTTCTGTCGCCCGGCTCCTAGGTCTTCCTCGCCGGGCGGGGATAGCCTTCTCGTGTAGGGGCCCAGCAGGCCAAGCCTGTCTGCACACGCCTCTCCCCCTAGTCCCCCTCTCCAGCCGAGCTAGAGAGGGGGACTTTGGCCGCCGGACGCAGCATTTCCCCCTCCCTGGCTTGGCCGGGGAGGGGGCCAGGGGGAGGGGCATTTCGCGCACGCCACGCGCTCGGATGTGTTGATTTGGTGCTCATGGGGCGCTGCTCTGCTGCGCCCGGCAATCTGCCGACAGGCTGTAAGTATACCGCCTTGTGGCGCAGAGACACTGCTCTCTTGCGCCCTGGTTTGACCTCACCCCCGGTCTCGCTGCGCTCGACCTGCCCCCTCTCCATGCGAAGGGAGAGGGAGCGGCGAGGCGCGCCAGCGCCGAGCAGGGGTGAGGCTACTGCGCCAGCGCCAAGCGGTTTCCTGACGGCCTTCTCCCGCGCCCGATCCGGTGCCCGGCGCGCGCGCCGCGTCTGGGCGAGATTCCACAGGGCAAACGCAGCGAACGAGAACGCATAGGTGGCGAAATAGGGGGCCAGCGCGGGCAGCCGGGCCAACGCGATCCCCAGCCCGCCAAGCGCGTAAGCAGCCAGGGCCAGCTCGCCCAGGGTGATGCGGTCGGCGGGCAGCGCGTAGCGGCTGCGCGCCCAGTCCGCGCCCGCCGCGCTGAACTTGGGCGTGCGCTTGAACTCGCGCGATGCCCGCGAGCCGGTCAGCGCGTCCAGCACGCCGGCGCTGTTGTTGAGCACCACCGCCACGCCGATCACGCCCTGGACGGGCATGAACAGCAGGCGGCGCGGCCAGTCCGGGTAGAGGGCGCGCTGGGCTAGGATCATCATTAGCGGCGGGATGAGGCCCACCGCGCCGAGCGGCCCGAGGTTGGGCAGGCGGGCGAACATCCCCCCGGCGATCAGCGGCGGTGTCAGCAGGAAGGTCAGCAGGATAAGCGGCTGCACCGCGTACTGACCCAGGTGCATCAGCCCCATGAATCGCTGCCAGGGCGCGTAGCGCCGCGCGCGCAGCAGCGGGATCGCGTGCCGCAGCAGGTTCTGCGTCATGCCGGTCGCCCAGCGCCGCTGTTGCCGCTTGTAGGCTTGCACCTGGGGGGGCAGTTCGCCCGGCGCGGCTACGTCCGGCAGGTAGGTGAAGCGCCAGCCGCGCAGCAGCGCCCGGTACGACAGGTCGAGGTCTTCGGTCAGCGTGACGGCGGACCAGCCGCCCGCGTCGCACAGCGCCGATACGCGCCACACCCCGCCCGACCCGTTCATGGACATGGGCAGCCCGCCCCGGCTGCGCGCGATCTGCTCGATGATGAAATGGCCGTCAGTGCTCAGCGCCTGGGCGCGCGTGAGAAGGTTGTCTTCGGCGTTGAGATGGCTCCAGCGCGTCTGCACCAGGGCCAGCCGCGCGTCCGTCGCAAAGTACGGCATCGCCCGCCGCAGCAAGTCCGGCGGCGGGATGAAATCGGCGTCGAAGATGGCGACGAACGGCGTCGTGACCCGCTCCAGCCCGTGGGCCAGCGCCCCGGCCTTGTAGCCGCTGCGCGTTGGGCGACGCAGCAGCGTTACCGGCGGCGCACCCCGGCCTTCCCAGGCGCTGAGGGCCTGGCGCAGCAGGCGCGTCGTCTCGTCGGTCGAGTCGTCAATGATCTGAACGTGCAGCCGGTCGCGCGGGTAGTCCAGACAGGCGCAGGCGGCGATCAGCCGTTCGACGACGTGCGCCTCGTTGTAGATCGGAAGCTGGATCGTCACTGGGGGCAGGGTGTCGTGCGGCGCTCCCCCCTCGTGCTCACCCCGTAGGGGCGCTGCTCCGCTGCGCCCTCGTAGGGACGTATTGCAATACGCCCCTACCCCCGCACGTGAGTGCCGGGAATCCTGCCAGCGCGCCCGCAGATAGAGTGCGATGAGCACGCCGAAGCTCCCCACAAACACGGCAAGCACCCCGACGGCGGCCAGGTAGAGGCCCGCCGCCAGCACCAACAGCCCTTCGACCACGAAATCCACGCCTCTGCCCTGGGCAGCCGCCCACATTCCAACGCCGGCACGCGGCTGATTCTTACCCTGTGCGGCGCGTTTTGACAACCGGCAGCGGTGAGGAGCATGGTCGTGTGCTCGGCGACGCGCTCATCCAGCCGGGCGGTGTGCTGCGCCAGCGCCTTGTTGAGCGCCCCCACAGCGACCCGTTGTTCGAGCAGTTCCTCTCGCAGCGATTCGTCGAGCAGGCCCGTGTTGGCCAACGACACCGGTTCCAGCAGACGCGGGCGCACGGTGAAGACGTAGAAGATGGCCGTGACCAGCACGGTCACGAACGCGCCGAGCGACAGAATGGCCAGGGCCTGTACGGGGCCCATCAGCACGCTCCCCTATCAGGTTACGGTTGTCCCTGCTATACGGTAAGCGGGCGTGTTAGAGGAAGAGGCCCGGCGGAAAGGGGTGTGTTTCAGTCTGTTCAGCGTGCGCGACAAGTCGAACCGAGGATGTAGCGCTAGAGACCGCTTGAAAAGGTCTGCGACCCCACCCTAAATCCCTCCCCGCAGGCGGGGAGGGACTTCAAGAGCAGTCCTTTCTCCCTTTCCTCGCTTGCGGGGGAAGGGCCGGGAGGGGGTAAAGATACCTCTCAAACGGCCTCTTAGCAGCCCGTTGCGAACTCTTTGAAATGTATCAAGGAGTCAAACCGGTTCATTGTCGAGGAAGTGTGATCTATAATGGAATTAGCGGATCTGATACTGCCTTTTCACTCCTTCAACGTAGTTGCTTTGTACGCTTGTTCCGCTATTTCTCGTCCGAGTCGGTCAACCGATCAAGAGAAAGGGCCGAGCGATGCACCGGTTGGTAGTGGTGATTCTGATCATGGCACTGGTCATGTCTGGTGTACCAGCAGCCGTAGCCCAACAGCCTCCTGAATTCATCACCATCCCCGACTCGTGGTGGTTCTCAACCACTGAAGACTATTCACTGATGGGCAAGGAGTATCGGGTGCGTTTCTACGAGGACACCGAAAGTCCAGACCGGACCGCAATTCCCGTTGTGACGATGTTGCCCGATCCCACCAACCCTTTTCAGGAAGTTGCTTTGTCCGATGAGGATGAACTGCACGCCATCGCGCTGTACGCTTTGTGGCGATACTACGATCGGGCTTATTTCCGCATTGATTGGTGGCGGCACGCCGGACTATGGCAAGTGATAGAAGACACCAACGATCCTGCAAAGATGCAACGGATCAACTTTGTGCTGACTTCGGGCAAGATTCTGTTCGACCTGGGCCTGGATATGTTGTTTCCTCTCAAGGTGCCCAAAGGGTTGGCACAACTGCAGGCGATCGGTCGGCTGGTCAGCATCACTGCTGAATTAGTGGGGCTGATCCAGGCATTTACCGCTGTCCCAGAGGATAACCAGCTTCAGGCGGCCATTCAGGCCAGTATTGACCTGGACCCCTCTCAGTTACTCACACTCGATGCCGAGTTCGATGTCCGGGAATATCTGACCCGGCAACGCTTGGAAGACACTGCGCCGCTTGAAGTGATAGACCTGTACGTCACAGCACTCGAGCTTCGGCATTTCCGCAACCTCACGATCAATGTGAGAGGAGATACAACAACCATTACCGTTGCGCTCAAGCATCCGCAGTCTTGGATTCGCGCGGCCACGATCCTGCCCAGACTGGTTATCAACCGGCAGCTGGACGGTCTTCAGGCCAACGCACAGGCGGCAGTGGTCTCCAACCAGTTCCATGCGACCGTGAACGTTGCCCTGGTGAATGCCCTGACCGGCGAATTGGCAGCGCTGAGCGATCCCAGCCTATCGCCCGCCGAACTTGAAGCGCACGTGCTGCGCATCGAGAAGCTAGGGTTTGATTTCTATTGGGTCGCCTACGAGATGATGGCGGTGTACCTCCACTATATGCGCGTCATTGACTCGCATGGGTGGGTGCAGCAATGGGTTACGCCCCCTAAAGAGGCATTGGCTGAACTGGATCAGAATGTCCGATTTTGGAGGCAGAGCGCAAAAAACGCTGAGGTCGCTATCGCGCGTATAGACAGTGGCTACCAATACTTCCTGACGCTCAACTACCCCAACTTCGCAGGTGCCGCTGCGCCGGGCGCAGAAGAGGGGGTAACAGTAGAATTGCCAATTTCATCCGTCAGCCACAATGCCGACTGGACGCCCGTCATACAGCAGTTCGACGGCGTGGAAATGGTGCTGGTCCCGCCAGGGTGTTTCATGATGGGCAGCACGGAGGCTGAGGTCGAGGCTGCACTTGCTGAATGCACGCGCTTCTACGGCAGGCCATGTGATCCCAACGTATTTCGCGAGTCGCCGCAACACCAGGTTTGTTTTACCGAGCCATTCTGGATTGATCGCTACGAAGTCACGCTCAGCCAATATACCCAACTAGTTGGAGGTAGTCCCGCGTATAGCAGCTTACCTGTGGAGGGAATCCGCTGGTCGGATGCCAGCAACTTCTGTGCCCTGCGTGGTGCTCGCCTGCCCAGTGAGGCTGAATGGGAATATGCTGCTCGCGGCCCAGACAGCCTGATCTTCCCCTGGGGTAATCAGTTTGTGCCGGATCATGTAGTATACGCAGGCAATTCCGGCATTGCACTCGCCAGTGTGGGGTCACAGCCAGGAGGTGCGTCGTGGGTCGGCGCATTCGACATGAGCGGAAATGCCTGGGAATGGGTGAGTACTATATACAATCCCGACCGTTATCCCTATCCCTACACTGCTGACGATGGGCGTGAAGACCAGACTTACAATCCGGGATGGGTACGTGTGGTCCGCGGCGGGTCTAGCTATGCGGAGCCGTTCAGTGTACGAGCTGCCTTCCGCGGTCAGAGCTGGCCCGAAGCAGAGTTGAACTATCGCTTTACTGGTTTCCGGTGCGCCCGTGACTACGCGGAGTCGGGTATGGGGGCAACCCCAGTTACCCCTACTCCCCTTGTCGCTGAACAACCCACGATCACAGAGGTTGAGAATGGGCTGATTGCATTCGACTCGGATCGTGACGGAAACGACGAGATTTACGTGATTGAGGCCGACGGGAGTAATGCTCGCAACCTGACCAATCACGACGCCGACGATCACGGCCCTGCCTGGTCGCCGGACGGCAGCCAAATCGCTTTCACCTCAAAACGCGACGGCAACTGGGAAGTCTATGTCATGAGCGCCGACGGCACTAACGTGCGCCGCCTGACCGACGAACTCGGTGATGATTCAGACCCAGCCTGGTCGCCAGATGGGGGTCAGATCGTCTTTGTGTCTGAGCGTGACGGCAACTCAGACATCTATGTGATGAATGCTGATGGTTCGAGTCCACGTAATCTCACCAAACACCCCGAAACGGATGCAATGCCCGCCTGGTCGCCAGATGGTACTCGGATTCTGTTTACTTCAAATCGCGATGGTAACCCTGACATCTATGTGATGAATGCTGATGGTTCGAATCCGCACCGTCTCACTAACTCCGCTGATCACGACGGTAACCCCGACTGGTCACCGGACAGCAGCAAGATCGCATTTGAGCGCCTTGAAGGAATCAATTCCGAAATCTACGTGATGAATGCCGATGGTTCGAGTCCACGCAATCTCACCAACCTGGCTGATGACGATGGTTTTCCGGCCTGGTCTCCCGATGGCCAGTATATCGTGTTTGTGTCACGGCGTGATGGCCGCCCAGAAATCTACACCATGAGAGCAGATGGTTCTTTCGTGCAGCGCCTGACCAATAACATCGCCTGGGATATGGATCCAGACTGGCAGCCGGTGTTCTCCAAATAGTTGCGCTGAAGCTCAAGCAATTGCCGATGCCGACCCGACCTGGTTGGCATCGATTGTCTTTGCACGGCTTCACCGTCTACCTCACATTTGTTTGACGGTCTCATGCGCAGGATTCTAACAGGGGTAGGGTCTCGCTCATCCCCCTCCACCACGTCCTACCCCCCCCACCACGCGCCCCCCAAAAGCCCCGCTATTGTCACGCCGGGCAACCTGCACTAAAATGTACGTAGGATGAAACCACGCTTCGGTAGTGTCCTCCCTGCTGCTTTCGCTCTTGTTCCCGGCGCGGTGTGTTGGCAACCGGTCGCTCATGGGGTCATGCGCGGGATGGCTCGCGCGCGTGGTTTTGCTCGTGTGTCTAGCCAGAAGGACTCCGATCATGCCCGGCTGTGAAGCGCGGCCCGTCACGCCGCTCGATCTCGGCCTGGTGCGGCGGCTCATCACCCAGCGCCTGCCGCTGGACGTGGCCTCCGCCCTGGCGCGCGGTCTGCCCGGCATGGAAGGCGTGCTGCTCTCGTCGGTGCCGCTGGCCGACCTGGGTGCGCCGACCGTCGTCATCCGCAACGGCGACGGCGGCCTGGTGGGCCAGGTGCGCCAGCGCCCCGGTCGCGGGGTCGCCCGCATGACGTTCCTGGCACCGGAGCCGCAGGCGGCGCATCTGTCCTACTGGATGCAGATCATCGAGGCGCTGGTCGTCGAGGCGGGCAAGCGCGGCGCGACGCTGGTCAGCGCCGAGGTGCCGGAGGATCACGCGGTCTTCGCAGCCTTCCGCCAGACGGGGTTCGCGGTCTATTCGCGCCAGACAATCCTGCGCCACGAGCCGGGCCGCGCCGCCGGCGACCCGGCCCTGCTGCGCCCGGAGACGGAAGAGGACGCCATCGCCATCAGCACGCTGCATGCCAACACCGTGCCGCGCCTGTTGCAGCAGGCCGAGCCGCTGCCAGAGCCGGATCACAGCGGGCTGATCTACGAGAAGGATGGGCACATCGCCGCCTATCTGTTGGTTATCGAGGGCAAGAACGGCGTGGTGATTAAGCCCTACTTCCATCCGGAGGTCTACGACCAAACAGCGGCGGTCATTCTCTCGGCGCTGGCGCACATTCCGCGCGCCGAGCAGGTGCCGGTCTTCCTGTACGCGCGCGCCTACCAGGACTGGCTGCGCGGCGTGCTCGAACAAGCCGGGTTCAAGCCCTGGACGGAGCACGCTCTGATGGTCAAGCATACGATGCACCGCGTGGAACGCCTGGAACCGGTGACGGTGCCCGGCCTCGAAGCGGGCCGCCTGCGGCCTCCCGTTATTGACAGGCCATTCACGCGCTGGAGCAGGCCCAAGAGTCTGGTCGGTCGCTGGTCACACGGGCGACATAACGGCAATCACCGGTAAAGAGGATATGGAACGCCGAATCACGGATGATCTGGATCAACTGAAAGCAGTTCTCCCCTCTCACCTCGTCGCTGCGCTGCAAGGATTGGAGCGCAAAGACGACGATCTCCTGGAAGTGATCCTCGACCTGGGGCGCGTGCCCACCGCCCGTTTCGTGGATGGCGAGGTCGTGCTCGACAACCAGGAAGTCACCGAAGATACCATCGAATACGTCGCCGAGCGCGTGGGCGAATTCGACGATGACAACCGCGCGGGCATCGAGCGCACGCTGCACCGCATCAGCGCCATCCGCAACCGGCGCGGGCACATCGTCGGCCTCACCTGCCGCGTGGGGCGCGCTGTCTACGGCACCATTGACATCCTGGCCGACATTATCGAGGCGGGCAACAACGTGCTGCTGCTGGGGCCGCCCGGCGTGGGCAAGACGACTCTGCTGCGCGAGGCGGCGCGCGTGCTGGCCGAGACACGGCGCGTGGTCATCGTGGACACGTCGAACGAGATCGGCGGCGACGGCGACGTACCTCACCCGGCAGTAGGCCGCGCCCGCCGGATGCAGGTCTCCACCCCCTTGCTCCAGCACGAAGTGATGATCGAGGCGGTGGAGAACCACAACCCGGAGACGATTGTCATTGACGAGATCGGGCGCGAGTTGGAAGCCGCCGCCGCCCGCACCATCGCCGAGCGCGGCGTGCAGCTCATCGGCACGGCGCACGGCAACACGCTCGACAATCTGCTGCTCAACCCCACGCTCTCTGATTTGGTCGGCGGGATCGAGTCGGTCACGCTGTCCGACGAGGAGGCGCGGCGGCGCGGCACGCAGAAGACGGTGCTGGAGCGGCGCGCGCCGCCCACCTTCAACGTGCTCGTCGAGATTCAAACGCGCGACCGGCTGGTGGTGCTCGAAGACCTGGCCGCCGCTGTGGACGCCAAGCTGCGCGGTCGCCCGCTGCCGGTCGAGATTCGCCAGCGTAACGAGGACGGCACAATCACCATCGAGAGCGCCCGCCCGGAGACGGCCTTCGGCGAGCGCAATGGCGCGCGCAACGGCGGGCGCAAGGTTTCTGGCGCAGGACGCCGCGAGGCTGTGCCCGCCGTCGAGACGGACTACGAGCGCGCCGAGCCGTTCTCGCCGCAGCACGAGAGCGGGCGCGGCCGGCAAACGCTGCACGTGTTCCCTTACGGCGTGGCCCGCAACCGGCTGATCCAGGTCGCCAGGCAGCTTCGCGTGCCGGTGGAGATTGTAGACGACCTCGAAACGGCCCAGGCGCTGATCACGCTCAAGAACTACTACCGCCGCCGCCCACGCCTGATCGTGGACGCCGAGCGGATGGGCATCCCCATCTACGTCCTGCGCGCCAACACGCTCACCCAGGTTGAGGACTTCCTGGTAGACATCTTCGGGCTGTACGGCGAGACGCCGCAGGACCCGATGAACAACGCCCTGCGCGAAGTGGAGGAGGCCATCCGCCGCATCCGCAGCGGCGAGCGTTCGGTGGACCTGACGCCACAAGACGCCTACATCCGCCGCAAGCAGCACGACCTGGCGCGGGCCGCGCACCTGGTCTCGCACAGTTACGGCACCGAGCCGAACCGCCGCGTGCGCATCTTCCGCGACGAGCCGGCGCGCTGAAGGGTGCCCCCTCACCGTCGGGACAGAGGATCACCGCAGAGGCGCAGAGGGCACAGAGAAGAACTGAAGGATTCTTGTTGTCTTTCCTCTGCGTTCTCTGCGTTCTTTGCGGTTCAGAGAATCTTGCCCCGCATCTGGAATACGGGGAGTGGATAAAGTTAAGGACATACGAAATCTCGTAGGTGAGCGGTATAGGAT
>CAYNHD010000078.1:0-4813 GCA_964396775.1 uncultured Thermoflexus sp.
GACAGTGTTTCATGTCCCCATTTTACCCATATCCCTAAACTTATCCACTCCCAGCGGCTCTAGAATCTGGCGCACGTCGTCGGGCAGCGCCGGCGGGACGATCACCTCGCCGCGCAGCCCGCCCGTCCGCTGGACAAAGCCCGCGTCCGGCTGCTTGTAGAGCCAGTGCGTCACGCGCAGGCACGCCTGGCGCACGTCCTCCGGCGGCACGTAAAGGGCGATGGCCGCGCCCTGGGCGTGGCTGGCCGCCGCCGTGCCGTTGGCCCCGCGCGCGACGGTGAGCATATTGGTTGGCGCGTCCACAGCCAGCACGTGCAGGTACTCCTCGCCGATGCGCAGAAGCTGCCCCACCGCGAAGCCTGCCCCGGCTGCGTCGCTCACCGTCAGCGTCACCGCATCGGCGGCCAGCGGATCGTCCTGCACGCTGTCGCCGGAGTCCTGCCAGGCATCCGTCCAGGCGGGGTGATAGCCCCACGTCCCTTCGACGGCGATAGCTCCCAGCGGATCGCCGCCATGCACGAACGCGGCGCGCGTCCGGTCGAGCAGCAGGCAGGCGCTCACGGACTCGTTGGCTGGCTCCAGGTGCACGGCATCGAGCGGGATGGCGCTTCCGTCGCCATTGGTCAGGCTGTGCAGCACCAGCAAGTCAGTGCCGAGCAGCAGGCGAAACGGATCGCTCGCCGTGTAGTGGCGTGTCGCCTGCTGCGGGTAGAAGCGCCGCCCGGCGTAGCCCTCGATCAGCCGCGACGCCGCGCCCAGCAGCAGGAGCAGCAGGTCGTCGTCGCCGGTCTGATCGGCGGCCAGCCCCAGGTAGCGCCGCGCGCCGTCGAGTGTTGCGTAGATGGTGCTCATCTGTGCCTCCAGGTGTGCGTGTGTAGCCCTTGTTGCGCCTGGTGAGGCGCTGCTTTGCTGTGCCTGGCCTTGCCATAGACTTCTGAAGTTTCCGAAAACCTCGGAAGTCTGGCGCGGGAACGCCTGCCTGTAGGGGCGTATAGCATTTGCGGCGTGGTTTGTAGGGGCAGGTTTCGAAACCCGCCCCTACAAAGCCGATTCCTGCCCCCATCGTAAGATGCGCCCCCCGCCCACGCCCCAGTTGCCCAAGTTGCGGCCCTGACTACAATGGACACTGCATATCCTGTGCAACCGATCCGGAGCAATCATGGCACTTGACACGGCAACGGTGATCTGCCCGCGCTGTGGTACGCGCTACAGCGCCCAGAGAGAGTGCTGTCCCAGTTGCACGCTGGTCTTGCCCCCTGACGAGGTGAGCCACACCCGGCCCCTCACGCGCCCGCCAACCCTGTCCCCTCACCCGTGCTCGGCCAGCGAGGAACTGACCCCGCAGCACGTGGTACTGCTGCAAGCCCTGCCATCGGGCATGTGCATCACCCTGCCCCATGACACGGCGGTGATCCTGGGCCGCGATGTGAGCGACGAATCGCCGTCAAACTACCCCCTGGTCGCCCTGGACAAGCTGGACGCCCAGCGGCATGGGGTCTCGCGGCAGCACTGCCTGATCGAGCGCCGCGCCAGCGGCCTGACCGTCAGCGACCTGGGCAGCACCAACGGCACCTTCTTGAACGAGCAACGGCTCGAACAGCACCGGCCCTATGCGCTGGTGCACGGCGACCGCCTCATCCTGGGAACGCTGCACCTGGCGGTCTTTTTCGGCGCAGCGGACCCGCCCACGCCGTAAAACAGGGCGCCGGCGCGTTATTTCACAGATTTTTCATGCCGGACGACCTGTTCAAGCCGCCCGGAGCGACTATAATCAGAATGGGGTGGTATACATCAACCTGACCAGTGGGGTAGAGCACAGACAACCCAGTTATGACGCATTCTGTCGAAGCAGAACGCCAGCGAGTGGGGCACTGCCCCCAGTGCAACCGGGTCACCCACCCCGGCGACAACTACTGCGCCTCCTGCGGCTACCCACTCGTCCCGCCTACGGCCCAGCTTCCTAAGACCGGCCCCCTCACCCGCGAGCCGGCGGCTTTCCCGTCCACGAATGGCCGCACCGACCGTTTCACTGTGCGGGACAGCGCCGTGCTGCAATTCCTGCCCTCCGGCGTGTGCGTGTCGCTGCCCCTCCGCCAGCCCACATTGCTGGGGCGCGGGCAAACCCCCGACGGCACTCTCTACGACCTGACCCCCTTCAATGCGCTGCCGCACGGCGTCTCGCGCCACCACTGCCTGCTGCGGCGCGACGGCGAGCGCCTGCTGATCACCGACCTGGACACGCTGAACGGGACGTATGTCAACGGCCAGCGCCTGGCCCCGCGCCGCGACTACGTGCTCCAGCACGGCGACCGGCTGATCCTCGGTTCGCTGCATATCATCGTCTCCTTTCACCGGTGAGCGGTTTTCGGTGATCAGTTCTCAGTGGCGGTTGTTGGTTATTGGTGATCGGTCTTCGGTGACCGATCTGCGGCTGTCTGGGATCGGCGCGCAGTCCACGCAGGCTGCCCGCAGAGGTGTATTACCTCACCCCCTGGTCTCGCTACGCCCGGCCCTTCCCTCTCTCCGTTGACGGAGAGGGGGAGGCGAGGCGCGCCAGCGCCGAGCGGGGGTGAGGTAAAGCAAAGCGCCTCGCCCGTCGCCAGACTTCCGAGGTTTTGGAAACTGCGGAAGTCTCCTTCGACGGGCCGTCACGCTCGCCTAGACAGTGATGTTGTAGAGCAGGCTGGCCACGTAGTCGTCGAAGGGGGCGAAGGCCAGGCGCACCGTCGCCACCATCTGGTAGGCGTCGTAGTACGGCAGGTAGTCCATCGCCGCCGCCACGCGCCGCCGGTAGCCGACCACCCAGCCGGGCCGGTAGACGCACACCGCCTGGCCCTTCGTGTTGCCGGTGGTGTTGGCCTTGCCGTCGGCCTGCGTCAGCGGCATCTCCGCGCTGACCAGCACCGGCACGCCGTCCACTTTGGCGATCTCGCCGGTGAGCACGGTCGCGTGCGGGCCGAACTTGTCCACGGTCGCCAGATTCGTGTCACCCAGCAGCTTGGCGTAAGTGCTGCCATCCACGATCCAGGCGCAGTCTTTGGGGCGCAGGGCATAGCGCGACGGCATGAGGAAGCGCGCCGTGCGCAGCAAGGCCACCGTCGGCACGCCGTTGGCGTCCAGGGCGTTGGCCGTGGTGGTGACCAGCGGCAGCTTGCGCAGCCCATCGAAGGCCAGGTACTTGGCCGTAGCCTCCGGCGCGGCGTCGTCGCTGTTGATGTTGCCTGTCGCGCCGGTTTCCGTGTCGCCGTTGAGCAGCACGTGGTCAATGGCGTCAGCCATCACGCGCAGCGCCTGCTCGCGGTAGAGCGGGATCAGCGGCAGCGCCGCGTCCTCGACCAGCTCCGCCGAGAAGCCCACGCGCAGGGCCAGCTTCCTGGCGCTCAGCGTCACCTTGCCGCTGCCGATCTGGCTGTCCGGGATAGGGTTGCTCGCCCCCAGCGTCAGGTCGTCCTCGTCCTGCGTCTCCGGCACGTAGTACACGGTCGGGTCGGTGCCGGAGATGGGCAGTTCGTAGGGGTTGGCGGGCATTTCGAAGGTGCGGAACAGCGGCAGGATCACGTTCTCGGCGCGTGCCTTGCGCCACAGCTCGCTCGACCAGACATCCGGCACCCACTCCGACCCGTACCCGCTCAGGCCGGTGTGCATCAACTCGTCGGACTTGACCGGCAGATCGCGCACGGCCCCCGCGTCCAGCTCCCCACGCTCGACGGCGCGATAGGTCTTGCTGGCCAGCTCGCGCATGAACGCCGCCGAGGGCGTCCACTGCCCGCTGCGGCTGAGCCAGGTGTGCATGAAGGCCATGTCCACCGCGTCCAGGCCGGCGTACTTACTGCGCACTTCGACGCTCGGCGTGACCGCGCTCTGCGCCGCCGGCAGCCGCTTGATCGCGCCGCCGTTGGCGCTGCTGTCGTGCTCGTGAATCGTCATGCTCCCTCCTTGATCGTCCTTCGCCCGTTCCCTGACCTGTAGCTCGTCCAAAGACAGCCGTCCCACTGGCAAGCCCAGCGCCTGGTACGCCGCCTTGACCGCCACCGCATCGGTGTAGCGCGGCTCGGCGGGCGTCGGCGTCAGACTGCCCTCGACGATGGGCCAGCGCCGAATGTGCCCGTCCGCCTCGATCTCGACCAGATGCGGCAGACTCCCGCTGCTCCAGCCGAGCGCGCCCTGCCGCACGAGATCGAGCACGGCCCGCGTCCAGCGGCGGCGCAGGTCTAGCTGCGCCTCCACCCACAGCCCGACCGAGTCCGGCTGCATGGCCTCGATCTGCCCGATCAGCGCCGGGCCGAGCGCGCCATCCAACCCGTGCTGGTAGAGGACGGGGCGGCGCGGATACCAGTCCAGCCCCAGGTCTGTCTCCGGCGAGAAGTACTCGCCCTGCAGGTCGCGGCGTGCGTCATCGCCCCACACGACCAGGTAGCCGCCGACGCGCCCGCCATCGCCCAACATCTTGACCGCCGTGCTGACCGGCGCCGTCCGAGTCTGCTGTGCCATCGGCCCTCCGCGTCCATGCCAGGAATGCCTGTCCACCAACATACCAGCAGTTTAGCACGGATGTTCTAGGTCTGTCTTCGGCGCTAAGGGTTCAACTTTAAGGGGGATAGAGAGGGATCAACGTGGAATGCTGACCCGCGCAGGGGCGGGTTTGAAAACCCATGCGCATTAAGTTAAGGCACCTGGCGGGAACGTCCAGGCGGAACGCCCCACCCCCAGGGCCCCCCCCCCGCCGGGGCCGGGGGGGGGGGAGTGGGGCCCCCCCCCGGGGGGGGCCCCCCCCCCCCGCCGGGGGGGGGGGGGGGTTTGGGGGGGGGGGGGC
>CAYNHD010000078.1:4823-12244 GCA_964396775.1 uncultured Thermoflexus sp.
GGCGCACCGCCCCCCCCCCTCGCCCCCCCCCCGCCAGAGCCTGGGTGGGGGAATGTGTCACGCCCGCGGGTCGAAATCCCCCTCTCTAGCTTGGCTGGAGAGGGGGATTTAGGGGGAGAGGCGGCTTAGCTTAATGCCTATGGGTTTGCAAACCCGCCCCTACAATGGGAATGGGCATTGCTGCGCCCCGGTTTGACCTCACCCTCAGCCCCGCTGCGCTCGGCTCGCCCTCCTTCAACGTGGAAAAGGAACGATGAGGCCCGCGACAGTGGGCCGAGCGGGGTGAGAATCCGCAGAGGCGTATTGCAATACGCCCCTACGGGACACAGGGATGCTACACCCGGCCAGACTTCCGATTTTCCGAAAACTTCAGAAGTCTTGGGGGCCGCGCGACTCCGCTCACCGTTCCTGGCCGAGCGCCATGAACGGCCAATCGCCGGACTCGCCGCGCCGGTACTGCTCGACGGCTTCGCGCGCCTGTGGAGTATCCAGGCGGGCCAACGCCTCCAGCGCCGCCTCGCGCACACTCTGCTGCTCGTCGTAGAGCGCCTCTTCCAGCCCAGCGACCGCCGCCGGATCGCCGATCTGCCCCAGGGCGCGCGCCGCCGCTTCGCGCAACACCAGATACTCGTTACGCAGCAGCGCCAGCAGGCCCGGCACCGCCGCCGCGTCGCCCAGGCGGGCCAGCGCCCCGACGACCGTCAGCCGCGTGCCCATGTCCTCGTGCGGCGCGCGCAGCGCGTCCAGCAGCGCGGGCACCGCCGCCGGATCGCCGCTGCGCCCCAGGGCTTCCGCCGCCCACCAGCGCACCACGCCGTCGCGGTCGCCCAGCGCGCGGACCAGGCCGGGCAGCGCGCTCGCGTCACCGATCTGGCCGAGGGCACTCGCTGCCCGCGCGCGCAGGTCGTCATCCTCGTCGGACAGCAGACTCACCAGCGCCGGAACAGCCGCCGGATCGCCCAGTCGCGCCAGCGCGTCCACAGCCAGCGCGCGCTGCTCCCAGTCGCCGTCGTCCAGGGCGCGCACCAGGGCGGGCACCGCCGCCCCGCCAATGCGCACCAGCGCCGCGACCGCCACTTCGCGCTGCGCCCCTACGTCGCGGCGCAGCACGCCGATCAGCGCCGGAATCGCCGCCTCGCCCGCCCCGGCCAATGCGTCGGGGGCGCTGCGGGCCAGGGCCATTGCCGCGCCTTCGCGCAGGCGCGCGTCCTCTTCGCCGAGCGCCGCCTGCAGGACAGGTAGCGCGCCCTTGCCCAATGCCTTCAGCGCGTCGGCGGCGGCATAGCGCACATCGGGGCGCTCGTCCGGCAGGGCGCGCAGCAGCGCGTGCACCGCCGCTGTGCCGCCCAGCCGCCCTAACACAGCCAGCAGGCGGCTGATCAGACCGGTATCGGCGTCTTCCTGGGCCAGCAGAAGGTCGCCGATCTCAGCCAGCTCGCCCGTGATCAGGGCGTGATCTTCGGCGTCCAGCGCGGGGGGCGCGCCGGGCGCGGCGAAGTAAGCGCGCGTCGCCTGGCCGATGCGCAGCCGCCCGATCAGCTCGTCCCAGGGCGCGCGGCCCGCATCGGTGAAATCGAGCACGCCCAGCGCGCGCAGGCGCGGGTGCAGCATGGCCGGCTCGATGACAATCGGGATCACGTCCGCACCCAGGCCCAGCCCGCACGCCCATTCGTAGGCGATGAACGGCGAGGTGCTCGCCGCGCGCGACATGACCACGACGACGGCGAACGCCTCGCGCAACGCCAGGTCTACCGTCTCGCGCCACTCGTCGCCAGCGCGCAGATCGTCGCCTTCCCATACGGCGAAGCCGGACTCGGCCAGCCTGCCCCGCAGGCGGTCAACGAACGGGCTGTTGTCCTGGATGTAGGAGAGGAAGATGTGCGCCATCGGCAGGCCGTCCTTGTCACTCGCCCGGCAGCGATCTCCGTGCTGCGCCAATCATAGCCCAACTCCGTGCCAACGGGCGAGCGCCGCCCGCGCGCTGGAGATATTCAGGCGGCGCAGGGCTGCCTCCGCCGCCCAGCGCACGGACGGATCGGCGTCCTCCAGGCCGCGCGCCAGGCCAGGCACCACCTGGGCCGCCGCCCGCGCTTTCGGCTCGGTGCCGATGCGCAGCAGTGCCCCGACGACGCGGCGGCGCACGTCGGGCCGCACGTCGTCGAGCGTGTCCATCAGCCGGGCGATGGCGACCGGGTTGCCGATCCTGCCCAGGGCTTCGGCGGCGGTGATGCGCACGTAGACATCGGCGCTGTCCAGCGCGCGCAGCAGGCCCGGCACGGCGTTGGGGTCGAGGGGCTGGGTGCTCCTGGGGAAAACCGGCTCAGAGCAATGCCAGGAACTCGTCCACGGTCAGTCCGGCCTGGCGGATGATGCTGCGCACAGTGCCCTTCTTGAGCGTCTTGTGGTTGGGGATCGTCACGCGCGCCGGCGGGTCATCGCGGCGCATCGTGATGTGCTTGCCGCGCCGCACGACATAGAAACCGGCCTTTTCCAGCGCCGCCACACATCGCTGGCCCGACAGATCAGGCAGCTTGCTCACGCCGCGACCGCGACCGTGGTGATGGTCATTGGCGCGTAATCGTCTGGGATTTCCTCGCCGTTGGCGACCATGTCGGCGACATACTCGGCGATGGCATCGCGGATGTTCTCCAGAGCTTCGTCGAGCGTGTCGCCCTCAGAGATGCACCCTGGCAGACTGGGCACCTCGACGGTGTAACCAACGCCGTCCTCATCAGGAATCAGAATAACCTGGCGAACGATGGTCATCGTACCCTCCTTCCTTCTCCTGCCTTCTATTATACCTGCCCGTGCGACGCGCAGCAGGCCCGGCACGGCGTTGGGATCGAGAGGCATGGCGGCTACAACTCCGGATTCAGCACGAAGTAGACCGTGAACAGCGCGATAGAGACGACCGTGTACAGCGTCAGCACGTTGTTGACGTAGCGCCGCTCGTCGGGCAGGCCCGCCTTCATGTAGAGCGGGATGATGAACGGCGGCGGCAGCACCAGCAGCGTGAACAGCCCGGCCTCGAAGGGCGCTTCCAAGTCGAGCAGGCCGCGCAGCACCAGCCGGTTGAGCAGCAGCGCCAGCGGGATGAGAATCGCCAGGCGGATGCCGATCACCGGCGCGGCCTCGCGGATGCCCGTGCGATCCAGCCTGATCCCGTAGCCGACGATGATCAGGATCAGCGGGATGGTCAGGCCGCCCAGGAACTGCACCGTGGCCATGAACGCCCCGGTCACCGGGCGCTCGTAGAGGTCCTCGCGCAGGCCGAGCACGTTGAAGGCGATGCCGGCCAGGATACCAATGATCACCGGCGAGGTGAGGAACGCGCGCAGCAGTTGGCGCGGGTCCTGGTGCCCGTCGCGCAGCATGAGTAGAAACGCCAGGAACACAAACCAGATGAATAGCTCGTGCCCCAGATCAATGACGGCGATGTAGCCGATTTTGTCCAGGCCGTAGGCGCTGCCGAACAGACTGACGCCGAGCATCCCGTACTCGAAGCCGGTCATCAAGAAGGGGAAGTACAGGTATCCGACGCCCAGCCGCGCCTTGAGCGAGCGTCCCAGGGCAAACAAGGCCCCATTGATGGCAAACACCAGGATGAAGATGACCAGGTACTTCGTCTGGAGCTTCATCTCCAGGAAGGAAATGAACAGCACCGAGGGCAGCGCCAGGGTGACGACCAGCTTGCGCAGATCGTCCACCGTGCTCTCAGCGACGAAACGGCTGCGGCGAATCCAGTGGCCGAGGCCGATCAGGAACAGGATGGGCAGCACGCGGTTGAGGATCAGCGTGGTGTCGTCCATGCCAGGGAGTCCCCCCTTCGGGTGAGCAGCGGGCGCACGGCCCTATTGTACCCGAAGTCGCGCAGGGAGGCGGGGGACGATGGTCTTGCCAGGGATGATTCATCGGGGACAAGACTTCCGAAGTCTGGGGAGACTTCGGAAGTCTGCTTGAGCGCGGCGAACTACCCCGCCGACTCCGGCGCTGGCATCTCCTCGCTCTCCTCGGCTCGTGCCTCGGCGGGCGCGGGCAGCGGCCCCAACCCGAAATACCGCGCACGCAGTTCGTCTACGGTCAGCACACCGCGCGCCAGGCGCAGCTCGGCAAGCTGCTGAGCGCGGTCCTGCGGGCGAATGTCGTCAAAGCGCCCGACCAGCCCCGCCCCGTAGAAGGGCAGCAGATCGGTGGTGATTTTCTCGGCGAGGCGCACCAGCTTGGGCCACAGCGTGCGCTCGACGAAGACGCGCTCGCCGACCAGGGCGTTGGCCTCGGTCGCGTTCTCGCTGAGCAGTCCCACAGGGATGCCGAAAATCTGGAATATCTCCTCACGGTTGAAGCGGCGGGCGTTGAGGAAGTCCATGTCGTGCTGGCTGAGGCCAACGTTGTGCCACTCCACCGCCGCCCCGCGCAGGAACGCCGTCTTGCGCTCGCGCCCGCCGTAGGCTGCGCGCCACTCGCGCTTGATACGCTCGAAGTCGGCGTCGCTCACCCGCTCGCGGATGGCGACGATGCCCGCCGGGACAGCCATGCCCTCGCCGAAGTAACGCCGGTTCCAGTCGGCCATCGCGCGATCGGTCTCGACGGCCAGCCGCGCCGCTTCCAGCGCGCTGAGGCCATAGTAGTCGTTGGCTGGGTGCCAGCGGCGGAAGTGTACCACCTCCGCCGCGTCGAGCGGGAGCCGCCGCCCATCCACCTCGTAGACGTAGCCACGCACGCCGCGCGCCGCGTCGGGGACGATCTGCACGCGGTCGGGGCGCAGCGGCCAGATTTCCTGGGGCGCGCCGCCCGGCTGCCCGGCCAGGAACCAGTAGGCGTTGCCGTGAATCTCCAGGCTGCCGACGGTATGCTCGATCAACTCGAAGCGACTGAGCAGCGGATTGGGCCGCTGGAGCAAGCGCGCGAACGGGTGATCGGGCAGCGCGACCTCGCCCGCCCCTGCCGGGGCGACCTCGCCCGCGCTGCCCGCGCCCGCCGCCGTCCGGTATACACAGAAGGGCACCAGCGCCGCCGCCTCCGCGATGCGGTTGACGGCCACGTAGACCCAGGGACTACCCATGTAGACGCCCGCGTAGCGCGCCGCCCCCGCGATTTCCGGGGCGATGGCCGGCAGCGGATCGCCAGGGACGCCCGCCTCCACACGGTGAATGACGCTCGCCGGACGCCACTTGATGTACCCGGCGCGGCGCAGTGCCCGCTCGACAAGGGATGGCCGGTTAGCAGTTGGGGGCATGTTGCGCTCCTTTGTGGGTTGTTGGTTGTTGGTTGTCAGTGATCGGTGATCAGTTGTCAGTAGTCAGCAGCCAGTGGTGCGCGCGGTGTGCCTTCTCTGATCACTGAAAACTGATCACTGACGACTGATCACTGACCACTACACAAAACTGACGCCCGACCCGCCGTGCAGCGCACCGTGCCAGGCCAGGGCCAGGGCGATCACCGTGTCGTCGTGCAGGCCCGGCGGCGCGCCGTAGCGGTAGCGACCGCTGGGCAGCCGCTCCAACGTGTACGCGGCCAGTTCATCGAGCAGCACCGGATCGCGCAGCAGGGCCAGCTCGCCGCGTTCCAGGGCCAGGGCCAGCGCCTCGATCAGCGGCCCCTTGCTGCTGGCCGTCGTGGTGAAGGGCACCACTGGCAGCCCCTCCGCCTGCAGCGCCTCGACGTTCGGCCCGCCCATGCTGTTGGCCTCGGCCCAGATTGCCGCCGGCTGCCAGACTTCGGCCAGCGCCGCCAACCGCCCGCGCTGCGCCGTCCAGCCGAGGGCGTTGAAGCGTTCCAGGGCCACCAGCCGCCGCGACTCCGCTGCCAGCACCGCGATGCAGGTGAAGTCGGCGTCGCGGCCCCAGTCCACGCCGAAGATATAGCGCTCGCCCGGCTGCGGCCCGCCGCCCGGCTCGACCGTCACCGCTTCGTCCACGCGGCGGAAGACGCGCCCGCCGTCGTCGAGGAACTCGGCCAGATATTCCTCGCGGAAGACTCGCTCCGGCAGCAGCGCCCGCGCGTCTTCGATCTCCGCCGGATCGATCAGCGGATTGGCTGCTGTGGGAAAGCGCCAGCTCATCCACCCCGCATGACCGGCCTGCTGCCCGACCATCCACAGCCCCCAGAACCAGTTGCGCCCGCGCGGGGTGCTGAGGAAGAGCGCCTCGCCGCGCCGGTCGGCCAGCGCCGGGCGAATCGCCGCCGACCACACCGCCGGATGCAGGTAGGCCGCCTCGTCGAGCACGGCCAGATCGAGACCCGCCCCGCGCAGCCCGTCGGGATCGTGCCCGCTGCGCACGGCGATCACGCCGCCGCCGGGCAGGTCAATGCGGCGCATGTCCTCGTGCTTGGCCCGCCACACGCCGGCCAGCGCCGCCTTGAAGCCGCGCCACACGTCGTCGGCCAGCCGGTAAGTGGGCGCGATCCACCAGCAGAGTCGCCCTTCCAGCGCCCGCTCAACCATCAGAATCCGCCCCGTCTCCGTCTTGCCGAAGCGTCTCCCGCAGGCCACCACCTTGAAGCGCGCCGGATGGCGCAGGATTTCGATCTGCCCAGGGTGCGGCTGACACAGGGTGACCGTCACGGCTGCCATACTCCACACGAATGGTCTGCACGGCGGAACGCTCGGCCAGCGGCCCAACGCGCTCCAACACTTCGCGGGCGGCGCGCAGCGCCAGCGCGTCGTCGTCGCCGTCCAGGGCGCGGCGCAGCGCGGCAATGGCGACCGGCGTCAGGTCGTCCAGCGCGGCCAGAGCATCGCGCGCCCGCCCGTGCTCGCGCAGACAGCCCAGCAGCGCCCGGAACTCATCGTCACGCTCCCACGCGGCCAGCGTGCGCGGCAATGCGCCAACCGCCCGCGCCACGTCCTCTCGATCGCGCCCTTCAGCCAGCAGCCGGATCGCCCGGCAGACGCGCAGTCCACGCACGGACCCGCTGCCCTCCCCTCTCGCCTGCATCTCACCCCGGCGCGGCGAGCGGGACTCGCCTGCGCGGCTCCTGCTAACGGCACCCATCCAGGTCTCTCCAGCTTTGTTTGTGGGTCCGTGCCCGCCCGTCGCGCCGGGATTATGGTCTCATTTTAGCACATTTGTTCTGAATGTCTTCGGCGTAAGCGGTTCAACTATAGGGGTTCAGCGCTAACGACGAGGCGCTCCCAAGCAGACTTCCGAAGCCATCGAAGACTTCGGAAGTCTCCGGGGATGCTGCCGAGTCCTCGCCGTTCAAGGGCAGCGCGCCGTGCGAGTGCGAGCAAAACCTGTCAGGTAGGGGCGCTGCTCTGCCGCGCCCTTGTAGGGGAGAGTTTCAAAACCCTCCCCTGCAGTCCTCCGCCTCAACTCCCAACGTGGAGAGACCGCAGGGTCCACGAACGAGTTGTCAGGCAGTGGTCGAAGGCCCCCATCCCCCGACCCCTTCCCCCAGCAAAGCTAGGGGAAGGGGCG
>CAYNHD010000079.1:0-12081 GCA_964396775.1 uncultured Thermoflexus sp.
AGCGGGGAGGGGCAAATCGCTCCCCTTTCCCTGCTTGCGGGGAAAGGGGCTGGGGAATAGGGGTTGAAAGCGCATACCATGCTCCAGGCCACTGTGCCGCTGCGGGCATGGCGTTTCTCACAGTCCTCTCATATTTTATTCACGAGAATCTAAGATGCGCAGTCTATGATAATACATGAAGCGTCTCTTCCTGATCGGATGCAGTGGCTCATGTACTGGGACAGAAGTGGCTTGACGGAAGAGAAAGAGACGCTTTGGCCTAGCATGCACGGAGATGCGCGTCGCCGGTAGCGTTGTTAGGCCTACAGCTAGGGTCGTTTGTGGTGCCCCCCCCTCGCCACAAACGATCCTTTCATTTTGGGTGGTGGTCAGCCCTCAGCCCCCAGCGGTCAGCACACAGCAGAGACAGACTGGCGGTCTGGGGCGCGGCGCTCTGTTCCGCCCAGAGCGCGTGACCTGCCCGCCCGGTAATAAAATCCCCCTCTCCAGCGGAGCTAGAGAGGGGGATTGAGGGAGTGAGGTGTATGCCGGGCCGCGCTAGGCCGACTGGCCGGGCACGGCGGGCACCGTTTCAAGCTCAGGCATCTGGAAGTCGAACAGACCTCTCATGCCCGAACCCCGGTTCTGGCGGCCACCGAAGAACCTGTCCATGAACGGGTGCTGCTCAAGGAACTGCCCCAACTGACCGCCCCGGTTGAAGCCGCGCCCCTGGCCCATGCCGCCCCAGCCGGGCATGTTTTCCCACATCTCCGGCCAGCCCTCGAAGGGGTGGCCAGGCACCATCATCCCGCCCCAGAACTGGACACCGCTCGGCCCCAGCGTCACCTCAATGGCGAGTTCTTCCTCACCGCGCCGCACGGTCAGCGTCACCACGTCGCCCTCTTCATAGGCCACCAGGCGGTCGCGCAGCGTGTGCTCTTCGTCCACAACATCGCCATCCACAGCCAGGATGATGTCATCCACCTGCAGCCCGGCCTCGGCAGCGGGCGTGTCCTCATAGACTTCGAGGATCAGCGCGCCCTCGGTCACCGGCAGGTCTTGCCCGGCGGCCAGGTCGGCGTCAATCGTCTGGAAACGCACGCCAAGCTGCGACGGGACACGAGTGGCAGTGATTGAAGGCACCATGCCCTGCCACCCGCCGAACACTGTCGCCGCATCCACCGAGATCTCGATCTCCTCGCCGCCGCGCTGCACGGTGAAGACCAGCGGCTCGTCGGTGAAGCGGAACAGGCGCAGCATCATGCCGGGCAGATCGGTGTCAATCGGCTCGCCGTTGATGGCGGTAATCACGTCGCCTTCCTCAAAGCCCGCGTCCACCAGCGGCGAATCCGGGTCAATCGCCTGGACAAGCAGCCCCTCGTCGGTGAGTTCCAGGTCAAGGCCAAGCAGGTTCAGCGCACCGCGCAGCACAGGGCCGGTCTCCGGCACGAGGTTCGACACGCGGGGCTGCTCGCCGAGCACGACCGTCACCTCGCGCGACTCGCCGCGCCAGACGACTGTCAGGGTCACTTCGTCGCCGGGCGCATACGAGCCGATCACGTCCACAAGCTGTGCGGCGGTCTCAATAGCTGTCTCGTCAACAGCCTGGATCACGTCACCGCGCCGCAGCCCGGCTTCGTCGGCGGGCGAGCCGGGCACGACCGCACGCACGGTCACGCCGTCGTCGCTGTCGGCCACCGAGACGCCCAGCCACGCTTTGGCATCCGTCTGGGCGGCCCGTCCAGCGGCGGGCACCAGGTTCGCGGCGCTGGCGCTCAACACGCCCACCCCGCTCAAAGCTAACGCGACAGTTAACACGACGATCAGAGTGCGTTTTTGTAGCATACCAGTTGCCTCCTTGTAGCACACTCCACGACACTGCTCCCTAGTATGCGACTAATTTGTAAAAACTGTGTAATCCCAAGCTAAGAATGCGCTTAGAAACGCGATGGCCTCAGCGGGAGCCGATACTGTTCCCTCTCATCCCCCAGCCCCTTCTCCCCCCAGGGGGAGAAGGGGAGCAAGGCACGCGGTTTCCCCTCGCCCCTGTGTGGGAGAGGTGACCTTGCCCGGCAAGGGGGAAGGGGGAGCAAAACGTGGGGTTTCCCCTCGCCTCGATGAGGGAGAGGGGCGCAGGGGTGAGGGGCTTCCCTACCCACTCTCAGCGCGCGCGCGGCAGGCGCACCGGGCGCAGGTTGGGGATGGCATCGCGGGCTGAAGCCTGAGGCGTCTGATCAGCCACCAGCGGCAGCCGGATGGTGAAGGTTGAGCCGCTGCCTGGCTCGCTGGTGACCGTGATCTGCCCGCCGTGTGCCTCGGCCAGCCACTTGGCGATGGACAGCCCCAGGCCAGTGCCGCCCTGAGCGCGCGAGCGCGCCTTGTCCACGCGGTAGAAGCGGTCGAAGATGTGCGGCAGGTCTTCGGCGGGGATGCCGACGCCTGTATCAGTCACGTTGACATCCACCCATTCGCCGTCGCGCCGCAATCCCAGCGTCACCGTGCCGCCCTCCGGCGTGTACTTCAGCCCGTTGGAGACCAGGTTGAGCAGAAGCTGCTTGATCCGGTCTGGGTCGCCGATGACGCGCGCCGGTTCGACGGGGCCAAGCGCCACGATCACCGCATCGCTGAGCACGCGCGCCTGGTTGAAGACTTCGACGACGAGGGTATCAAGCTCGACCAGTTGGCGCTCCAGCGGCAAACGCCCGGCGTCGGCTTTGGCCAGCAGTAGCAGGTCTTCGACCAGGCGCGACATACGCCGCGCCTCGCCGTCAATGGCGGCGATGGCCTCCTCGTCGTACCCGAAGCGGCGCAGCAGGTCTACGTTGCCGCGAATGGTCGTCAGCGGCGTGCGCATCTCGTGCGAGACATCGGCCACGAAGCGGCGCTGCACATTGAACAGCCGCTCCAGCCGGGCCAGCGTTTCGTTGAAGGTCTGGGTGAGCTGGCCCAGTTCGTCGGGCGGCCCGTTGTAGGGAATGCGCCGGCTGAGGTCGTCGGCGGCAGTGATCTGGCGGGCCGTCTGGGCGATGGTGTCAACGGGCTGGAGCGCGCGCCGCGTCAGGTAATCGCCCATGAGCAGCGCCGCCAGCATGGTCAGCGCGCCGCCGATCAGCATGATCTTGAGCAGCCGGTCAATGGCCGCGTCCATCGTGCGCAGCGATTGCCCGGTCTGAATGGCGCCGCGTAGCTCGCCATTGATCTCCAACGGGACAGTGACTACGCGCAGATGGTGGCCGTTGACCGTCACATCACGGCGGACTTGCTGGGCGCTGCCCAGCGCCCTGGAGTCGAGGGGGCCGGTCAGCCCGATGCCCAGCAGACTCCACGAATAATCGTAGAGGACGACACGTTCGCTCGCGGGGTCGCGCAGCCAGATTTGCACGTACAGGCCCGGCGTGTCCAGGCTGTTGACGCGCATCCGCGTTAGCTCGCTGAGCAGCGGGTTCTGCAACGTGGCCGGGATGGCACCCAACACCGCTTCCAGGTGCACGTCGTTGGCCGCTTTGAGCAGCGTTTCGTCCACCTGGCGGCGCATTGTCCAGTTGAGCACGCTGAGCGTGGCCGCGCTGAAGAGCAGCATGGCAATGGCCAGCAGGCTGGCATAGAGGAATGTCAGGCGGGTGCGGATGCTCATCGCAGACTAACCGAGTCAGGACTGTTCGCGTGCAGGGGCACAATGGCGCGCTGCCCGCCCCCTTATTGTAGCATTCAAATGTTAACGCCCCATGAGAGTCCGCTGCGAATTGCGTGACTCTCTTGGGGCGTAACGTGAATACCCACGCGCGGCACGTAGGGGCGTATGGCAATACGCCCTACCGGAGGCATTTCGCCAACAGTAGAGACCGTATGGAAACCTCACCCCCCAGCCCCCTCTCCGTAAACGGAGAGGGGGAGTCGCTGGGCGGTTATATACCCTCTCCGTGTGTGGAGAGGGGATTTAGGGGGTGAGGTAAATCGTAACGCAGGTCTTTCCATATGGTCTCTATCCCACGTGGAAGAAGGGCCGGGGATGGAGGGACAGGCACAGCCAACGATGTGGGTAATGGAGAGCCAACGTGGAGAAGGGGCGGCGAGGCGCGCCAGCGCCGGGCGGGGGTGAAGTCAACAAAACGGCGTGGTTGCGCCCTCACTCGTCTTCGCGCAGCACGTAGCCCACGCCGCGCACTGTATGGATGACGCGCGGCTCACCTTTCTCCTCGGTCTTCTGGCGCAGGTAGCGCACGTAGACCTCGATGATGTTGCTCTCGCCGCCGAAGTCGTAGCCCCACACGCGGTCGAAGATCATCTCGCGGGTCAGCACGCGGCGCGGGTTGCGCATGAACAGCTCCAGCAATTCGTACTCCTTCGCCGTCAGGTCAATGTAGCGGTCGCTGCGCTGAGCGCGGTGCGTGCCCGTGTCGAGCGTCAGGTCGCCGAACTTGAGCACTTCCGGGCGCGAGGAGGGCGCGGCCCGGCGGAACAGGGCGCGGATGCGCGCCAGCAACTCGTCGAAGTCGAACGGCTTGACCAGGTAATCGTCCGCCCCGGCGTCGAGACCGGTCACGCGATCCTGCACGTCTTCCTTCGCGGTGAGCATCAGGATCGGCACGTCGCTGGCAGCGCGCAGGCGGCGGCAAACTTCCAGCCCGTCCAGGCCCGGCAGCATCCAGTCGAGGATCACCAGGTCGGGCAACTGCTCGCGGGCCATCTGCAACCCGCTGGGGCCATCGTAAGCCACGTCTACGCGATAGCCCTCGTAGATCAGGCCGCGCTTGACGAACTGCGCAATGCGCTCTTCGTCCTCGATGACCAGGATTCGCTCTGCCATCCCCAGCGTCCTTTCGTTGGTGATTGGTTATTGGTTATTGGTGAAGACAGAGTCTGGTTTCTGGCAGCCAACCATCAGCTACCAATAACCAACAACCAATAACCAACAACCACCCATAGCCTACCATCCCGCCCAGCGCACGTCGCTGACTGGCCCCGCCGTCCGCACCTGGACCGTCTGGCCGGTGATCATGTCCAGCAGCACAAGATTCCCGGCGGCGCGCCCGTCCTCGCCATAGGTCATCCCGCGCAGCCCGGCCACGACCAGCGGCTCGCCTTGCCCGGCCACGCCAAGCTGCGGCGCGCTGGCAAAGCCGCCCGCGCCCTCGGCCAGCGGCGCGTAGCGGCCATCGAGCGTGGGAGCGGCCAGCACGCGCACGTACTGCGGGCCGATCTCCGCTGAGGTAGCGACCAGCGCGTACCAGACCCCAGCTTCGCTGCGGCGCACATCCAGCACGGCGGTGCCGCTCGCCAGCAGTTCGCGCGGCGGCGACCCCGCTGGCCCAGCCGGATCGAGCAGGTAAAGGCCCGGCGTCTGGTAGCCCCAACTCGCGGCCCAGGCCAGCACGCGCCCATCGTCAGTCCAGGCGGCCTCGCCCGCGACCACAGTCGCCATGAAAAGCTCCGCGCCCGTGCCCGCATCGAGCACAGCCATCGTCGCGCCCTCCCAGAAGCCCACGCCGACCAGCAGCCGCGTCCCGTCTAGACTCCACTGCGGGTCGAAGTACACGCGCACGTCACCGGGCGACACATTCTCGGCAAAGCGCACGTTCTGCGCGATCAGGCGCGGCGGGCTGCTCCCGTCCGCCGGCGCCACCCACAGCCCGCGCCCGTCGTGGTAGGCGAGGCGCGTCCCATCAGGACTCCAGGCCGGCTGTGGGGGCCGGGCGTCCCCTTCAAGCGCAGCCAGGGTGCGCTGCTCCGTCCCGTCTAGGCGGGCGACGACCAGCGCGCGCCCGCTGGCGTAGGCGATCCAGTCAGCGGACGGCGCGAGGCCGTAGCCGGTCACGGGGTCGGCGGAGGCGGTGAGTGCCTGCGGCGGGCCGCCCGCCCGCGCCAGCCGCCAGACCTGCGTCACGCCCGCCGCGTCCGCCGCCAGGAAGGTCAGGTCGGCGGGCAGGGCGATGAGGCCGTCAGGAGCGTCCAGCAGCGGCGGCGGGAACGGCCCCCAGTCGAAGGCCAGCGCCCCGGCGGTGCCCGGCACGACGACGTTGCCCTCGCGCACGACGCCCGTCGCCGCCAGGTACGAGGGCACGGGCGGCTGCGGGCGCGCGGGGGCGTCCGGCGCTGCCGCCAACGCCCACGCGCCCTGCGTGCCGCTGATGCGTGTAGCGTTCCCGCTCGCGTCGCTGGCGATCAGGGTGAGGGGGTCGCCCCAATAGAGTTCGATCCAGGGGCCTTGCACCGTGCTGAACAGCGGCGTGCCGTACTCGCCCGCGCCCAGTTCGGCGATGCGCACCCCGCCGGGCACCGTGTAGGCGATGCGCGCTGCGTCCGGCGACCAAGCGATGGTCTGCGCCGGGCTGCTATCTGGCGGCGGGTTGTCGCCGAACTCCAACACATAACCGCTCTGGCCGGCCAGTTGCGTCACGACAACAAGGTTGTTGGCGGGTGTGCGGTAGACAACCCACTCGCCGTCCGGGGCGATGTCGAAATCAGCGACGGGCTGGCCGGGGCTAGAGATCACCGTCTGGCCGCCGTTGGCCGGGTCTACGTAGATCAGGTCATGCTGCGAAGTGAGGATATAGAGCGGCGCGGGCAGCGGGAACGCCCCTTCCTGCGCGCGCGCCAGGGCGACAGGCATCGCTGCCAGCGCCACCAGACTCACCATCACCGCCAGCCGGAGGAGTCGGGTCATGGGCGTCCCTCGTCTTGTGCTCTCTGTGTTGCTTTGCAGTATAGCAGCGAACCGCCGTCTGTGACAGTCTGGGGCTTGCCAGGCTTTGGGGGCATGTAAAGGTCATCAGCGACTCGCTGGACGCGAGGGTATTGACCTCACCCCCAGCCTCGCTGCGCTCGGCCTGCCCCCTCTCCCTTCGAATGGCGAGGGGGCGGTGAGGCACGTTAGCACCGAGCGAGGGGTGAGGTCCCGTAGGGGCGTATTGCGAACGCCCCTACGGGCGCAGCAGAGCAGCGCCTCTCCCTGACAGATATTCACACACACGTTCTTCGGGTTTTGGGGGCGGATTCTTTGAACCGCTGAGACGCGGAGGACGCGGAGAAGAACCGAGAGTGCTCTTGGAATCGCTCTCCTCTGCGCTCTCTGTGCCCTCTGCGCCTCGGCGGTGATCTTTTCGCCCCAGGCAACGAACGCGCCATCAGCCGCCCGGCTTGCGCCCGACGAACGTGCTCAGGTAGCCCTCGTCGCTCGCTTCGATCACTTCCCAGCCGGGGAAATGGCCGGGTAGCTCGCCCAGGCGCAGCATGTGCGCAGCGGACACGGAAGGCCGCCGCGCCCGCTGGCGCACGTTGAACGTCTGGTAGATGACCAGCCCGCCAGGGCGCACGCGCTCGCGGATGGCCGGGAACAGCCCCCGGTCGAGGAAGCGGAATATGAGCACCAGATCGTAGGGGTAGGCCGGCAGGACGAAGTGATCCAGGTCGGCCACAATGAAATTGACCCCGCTCAGACCGCGCCGCAACATCTCGCCCCGCGCCAGGCGCAGCGCCGCCAGGCTGATGTCGAAGGCGTCCACGGTGAGGCCCTGGGCGGCCAGCCACAGCGCGTTCTGCCCCAGGCCGCAGGCCAGTTCCAGCGCGCGCAGACCCGCCCCGTTCGGCGCGTAACGCTCCAGCAGCGGGTTCGGCCCGCGCTGGAGCTTGTCCACCGGATCGGCGTAGCGGCGGTCCCAACGCTCCCGGTCGGACTCAGCCATCCGTCCCCCCGGACCGGGCGCGCCCCATGAACACAGGGAGATAGGCGGCGATGCCCGGCACGGCGGCCAGGCTCTCGCGGTCGCCGGGCAGGGCCATCATACGCGGGTAGCGTTCCCGCATCCGGTGAGCGTGATAGGCATCGCGCACGTCTTCCCAGGCGGGCAGCCGCCAGTTGGCGGGCAGCGCCAGCGTCTCGGCGATGGCCCGCACGCGCTGCCCGTGCAGGCTGTTCCAGGGATCGCGCCCGCCGCCCATGATCACCGCCCGTGCGCGCGCCTGCTCCGCGCCCGATTCGCCGCTCTGCCCCGCCAGCTTGCCGAACAGTCCCTCGCTGAGCCGCTCGAACAGCCTGCCGGCCTGCTGCGGGCTGACGCCCTGCTCCCGCGCCACGTCATGCAGGCCAGGGGGCAGGCCCGCGCTGGCCGCGTCGCTCTCCAGCGGCACGACGCGCACCTCTCCGGCGAACGCGCGGCGCAGGTCGCTGGGCGTTGCGCCCGCACGCAGGTAGGGGGCGAAGGCGTCAGCGTCTTCGTGGCGCGCCCCATCCGGGCTGACCAGCGCGAATCCGCCGCCGTCTTCTTCCAGCCAACCGGCCAGCAGCGCGCTCTTCAAGGTCGCCGCCAGGTCGGGCAGCAGCGCCGCGTCCAGGTCGCCGAGGACGCGCACCCAGCCATCCTGCGCCGGGGCGACGAAGAGCCGCACGAGCGCGATTAGCTCTGGCGGCGTGCCCGTCCCGCCAGGGAACGGGTCATAGGGCGCGCAGCCGCGCCGGGCGAGCAGCGCGCGCAGCGCCTCGGCGACGGTGCTCGCCTCCGCGCCGGGGATGAACAGGCTGTGCCAGGTCTGCGACATGGCGTGCTTTCTCCTTCGCTGGTCGGCGGGTGCGCCTCGCGCGACGTGCTAGCGGCGTGACGCACGGCTGGCGCACCAGTTTAGCGGATTTTGGCGCAGATGCTATGGGATCGCCCGGCCCTGACAATAGACTTCCGAAGTTTTCGGAAACTTCGGAAGTCTTCTGGCAACTTCGGAAGTCTGGCGAGGGAGGGGTGAGGTCACTACTCCCGCCCTGCCCGCAGCCGCCAATCCAGCGCGCTCCAGCGCCGGGCAACCTGGTCGTTGCGCACAGCGATGGCGATGGCCTTGCGCGTGCCGACCAGTACGACAAGCTGCCGGGCGCGCGTCACGGCGGTGTAGAGCAGGTTGCGCTGCAACATCAGGTAGTGCTGGGTGACGATGGGCATGACCACGCACGGATACTCGCTGCCCTGGGAACGGTGCACACTGATGCAGTAGGCGTGCGTGAGTTCGTCGGCTTCGGCGAAGTCGTAGCGCACCAGGCGCTCGTCCATGCGCACGGTCATCACCTGGTTGGTCAGGTCGAAGCCGTACACCTGGCCGATGTCGCCGTTGAAGACATCCTTCTCGTAGTTGTTGCGCATCTGGATCACTTTGTCGCCGACGCGGAAGAGCCGCCCAGCCAGCCGCCGCTCCGCCTTGCGCTCGGACGGGTTGGAGTTCAGCGTCTCTTGCAGCACGTCGTTGAGCGCCGTCACGCCGAGCGGCCCGCGATACATCGGCGCGAGCACCTGCACATCTTGCAGCGCGTCCAGGCCGAAGCGCGCCGGGATGCGCTGCTGCACGATCTCCACCAGCAGGTCGGCGGCCTTCTGCGGGTCTTCCTCGACGAAGACGAAGAAATCGTCGCCCCGGTTGGACGTATCCGGCGATTCACCCCGGTTGATGCGGTGCGCGTTGGTGATGATCTGGCTTGTCTCCGCCTGGCGGAAGATCACGTCCAGCCGCGTCACCGGCCCCACCGCCCCGCGAATGACATCGTGCAGCACGTTGCCCGCGCCCACGCTGGGCAGTTGATCGGCGTCGCCGACGAGCAACAGGTGCGCGTCCGGCGGGATGGCGCGCAGCAGGCTGTAGAACAGCACCAGGTCAATCATCGAGGCTTCGTCCACGACGATCATATCGGCGTCGAGCGGGTTGTCGTCGTTGTGCAGAAAGCCGTGCTCGGAGGGGCTGAAGCCCAACATGCGGTGAATGGTGCGCGCCGGCTGGCCAGTCGCCTCGCTCAGGCGCTTGGCAGCGCGCCCGGTCGGTGAGGCGAGCAGGAACGAGTGCCGCGTCCGCCCCAGGACGGTGATCAGCGCGCGCAGGGTGGTGGTCTTGCCGGTGCCAGGGCCGCCGGTCAGCACGCTGACCTTGTGCGTCAGCGCGGCGCGCACGGCCTCGCGCTGCTGGGCGGTCAGCGCGCCCGCCCCGCCCCCCGCATCCGCGAGCAGGGCGTCCAGGTCGAGCCGCGCCAGGTCGGCCAGGCGGCTGGCGGATGTGCGGGTGATCTGCGCCAGCCGCTGCGCCGCGCCCTTCTCGCTGTGGACCATGGGCGGCAGGTAGACCGCCTCGACCTGCTCCAGCCCATCGGGGACGGGCACCGCCTCGATCATCACGTCACCGCGCCCGGCGGCGCGGCGCAGCGTCTCCTCGACGCGCTCTGCTTCCACGCCGAGCAACTCTGCCGCGCCGGTCACCAGCGCGTCGCGCGGCAGGAAGACGTGACCCTCATTGGTCGCTTCGTCCAGGGCGTAGGCGAGACCGGCGGCGATGCGCGCGGGCGCGTCGGCGGGCAGGCCCAGGTCTTGAGCGATCTTGTCGGCGGTCTTGAAGCCGATGCCGAAGATGTCGGCGGCCAGGCGGTACGGGTCGCGGCTGACGATGGGGATGGCCTGGTCACCGTACTGCTTGTAGATTTTGACGGCCAGGCTGGTGCTGATGCCGTGCCCCTGTAGGAAGAGCATCACCTCTTTGATGTGCTGCTGCTCGACCCACGCCTCGGCGATCAGGCGGGCGCGGTGCTTGCCCACGCCGTCCACTTCCAGCACGCGGTCAGGCGTGCGGTCGAGCACGTCGAGCGTGTCCTCGCCGAAGGTGTCCACGATCTTCCTGGCCGTGGCCGGGCCGATACCCTTGATCAGACCGCTGCCCAGGTAGCGGCGGATGGCCTCGGCGTCCGCCGGGCGAATCTGCGTCACCACCTCGGCGCGGAACTGCCGCCCGTACTGCGGGTGATTGCTCCACTCCCCTTGCAAGCGCACGCTCTCGCCCGGCTGCAATTCCGGCATGGTGCCGACGACCGTCACCAGTTGGTCGCGGCCCAGCGGAAGCTGGTGCGGGCGCAGGCGCAGCACGCAGTAGCCGGTCTCGTTGTTGTAGTAAGTGATGCGCTCGACGGAACCCGTCAGCGTGTCGGGTGCAGGCATAAGGCAAGCTCGACTTCCTATCATGAGCGGGCGCGCCGCTTTGCGGCAGGCGCGGCTTCTGCTATTCTACCGCACAGGGAGTGTCGGCGGCAGACAGGCTTGAGGGGTGCGTGCAAAGGTTGTCAGTGACTCGCTTGACGCCGAGCGGGATGAGGTCCCGTAGGGGCGTATTGCAATACGCCCCTACGGGGGCGCAGCAGAGCAGCGCCCCTACCTGACAGGTTTTGTACGCACCCGGCTTGAGGAGGAGACGATGGCCGATCCGGTTGCCTTACATTACGAGGAGCGCGGCAGCGGCCTGCCCGTCGTGCTGCTGCACGGCTACCCGCTCGACCACACCTTGTGGCGCGCGCAGATGGCCGCGCTGGGCGACGCCTACCGCGTCATCGCGCCCGACCTGCGCGGTCACGGGGCCAGCCCCGCGCCTGAGGGCGAGTACAGCATGGACTCGCTGGCGGCGGATGTCGCCGCGCTGCTCGACCGGCTGGGCGTGGAGCGGGCGGTCTGGGTGGGGCACAGCATGGGCGGCTACGTCGCTCTGGCCGCGCTGCGCACGTTGCCGGAGCGCGTGGCGGGCCTGGTGCTGTGCGCCTCGCACCCCTTCGCCGACCCGCCGGAGAAGGCGGCGTCGCGTCGCGCGAGCGCGGCGCAAGCCCTGCGCGAGGGCACTGCCTCCGTCGTCAGCGGGATGCTCCCCTTGCTGTTCAGGCCGGGGACGAACCTGGAGACGATCTCCGCGCACCTCGTCCGCTCGATGATGCACAGGACGCCGCCGCAGGGAGTCGCCGGGGTGCTGGGCGGCATGGCCGCGCGCCCTGACGCGGTGGATGTGCTGCGCCCCCTGGTCCCGCCCAAAGCGATCCTGGCCGGGCGCGACGATCAGATCGTCCCCCTGGCCGACTTGCAGGCGCTGGTCGCCGAGTTGCCACACGTCGCGCTGCACGTGATTGATGGAGCGGGGCATCTGCCGATGATCGAGCAGCCAGAGGCGACGACTGCCGCCCTGCGCGCCTTCCTGGTCGCGCTGTGAGGGCGAAACGCCCCTCCCCCTGACCCCCTCCCCAGCAAAGCCACGGAGGGGGAAACGCCCCAACTGGTGATCAAAGTCCCCCTCTCTAGCTCGGCTGGAGAGGGGGATTTAGGGGGTGAGGCT
>CAYNHD010000080.1:0-12062 GCA_964396775.1 uncultured Thermoflexus sp.
TATGGAAACCTCACCCCCCAGCCCCCTCTCCGTAAACGGAGAGGGGGAGTCGCTGTGCGGTTAAATCCCCTCTCCGCGTGTGGAGAGGGGTGAGGCAAATCGTAACGCAGGTCTTTCCATATGGTCTCTCAGACTCATGCTGACCGCACTGGCCGGGTGCCCGTTGGTCGTTCTCGCGCCTGGTGTACCATCGCAGTATCCAGCGCATCCACTATCGTGCTGCCGAGGCGCGGCGGCGAATCAGGCCCGGCCCGACCCCTCATCCTCTTCAATTCCCTGCTCGCGCTCGCGGCGCGCGAACCAGCGCGTCAGAATCACGACTCCAAGAATCAAGACGCCCCCGATCAAGGCGCTGCAGACGCTGAGCACGAACTCGGCGCTGTCACGCGGCTGCACCAGCGCCATGACCAGCCCACAGACGCCAACGAACATACCGATGCGCAGGAAGCCCCGCAACACCTCAGGGTCCAACCGCCAGCCCCTTGACTGCGACGTGCTCGCGCAGGCCCAGCCCTTGCACCAGCGGAAAGCACGCGACGTCCTGAACAAACCCGCTGGCATGTTCCAGTGGCGGGACGGCGGCATCACAGAGTCCTGGCACGAAGAACGGGCAGCGGGGATGAAACGCGCAACCGGGCGGGACCTGAGTCAGGCTAGGGATGTCCTCGCTGCGCAGGATCATGCGCTCTTTGTTGCGCGTCACCTCCGGGTCCGCCTCCGGGATGGCCGAGATCAGCGCGCGCGTGTAAGGGTGCCCCGGATTTGCGATCACCTCCGGCGTGGGGCCGATCTCGACGAGCCGTCCCAGGTACATGACCGCGATGCGCCCTTCCCAGGCGAAATACTTGGCCAGCGCCAGGTCGTGTGTGATGAACACAATCGCCACGCCCAAGCGGTCGCGCAGGCTATGGAGCATCTTCAGCAAGCTGACGCGGATGCTGACGTCAACCATGCTCACCGCCTCGTCGGCGACAATCAGCTTCGGCTCGACCGTCAGCGCGCGCGCGATGCTCACCCGCTGGCGCTGCCCGCCGCTAAGCTGGTGCGGATACTTGTTCACAATGTCGCCGGGTGGCGTCAAGTCCACCAGGGTCAGAAGCTCCCAGATGCGCCGCCGCAAACCGCCGCGTCCTTTCGTCATCCGGTGGCGCTTCAGCGGGTACGACAGAATCTGGCCGACGGTATGCGCCGGATTGAGCGAGGCAAAGGGGTCTTGATGGATGATCTGTAGGGCGCGGCGGTACTCGGCCCGCTCTTTCCCGCGTAACACGCTGTGCGGGTGGCCCCGGAAGAGCACTTCGCCGGCGGATGGCTCCAGCAGATTGACCATGATCCGGCCAGTGGTCGTCTTGCCGCAGCCACTCTCGCCCACCAGACAGACGATCTCGTTCTCGCCGACGGCCAGATTGATGTCCTGCAAGACCGGGATGCGGAGTCGCCCCTGGCGGAAGCTGCGGTACACCCCTTTTAGCTCGATGAGGGGTTGGCCGGATGGGTTATCTGGCATGAGTCTCAGTCCTGACAATCACGGTTCCCGCGAGCTTAAATGACCGGCTCCTCAGCGGGTTCTCCGCTGTGAGCCAGCACCTGCGCAGATTCAAAGCAGGCCACGCGGTGCCCTGGCACCTCTTCGACCAGAGGCGGCGGCTCGCGCCGGCAGCGTTCTGTGGCCAAAGGGCAGCGCGGATGGAACTTGCAGCCGGGCGGTGGCTCGATCAGGTCGGGCGGGCTGCCAGGGATGCTGCTCAACTCCTGCGCGCCCGCGCTCAGCTTTGGAACAGCCTGCAACAGACCAAGCGTGTAGGCGTGGCGAGGGCGGTAAAATAGCTCGTTGACCGGGCCAATCTCAACGATTTCGCCGGCGTACATGGTGGCGACGGTGTCGGCCATCTCAGCAGCAATCGAGAGATCGTGACTGATGAAGATGCTGCTGAAGCCCATCGCCTCGCGCAGGTCTTTCAACACTTCCAGGATCGTGCGCTGGGTCAGAATATCAACGGCGGTCGTCGGCTCGTCCAGGATGACGACCTGCGGATTGAGCAGGACGCCCAGCGCCAGCAGGACGCGCTGGCGCATCCCCCCGCTCAGCTCGTGCGGATAGGCGTTGAAGACGCGCTCTGGGTCCAGCCGCACCTTGCGGAACAGATCGAGCATCCGGTTGCGAACCCCGGCGCGGTCACGGCGGCCATGAGCCTGGGCGGTATCGTACACCATGTCGCGCACGCGGATGACGGGGTTCAACGAGTTCAGGGCGGCCTGGAAGATCATGGCGCATTCCGCCCAGCGAAACTGGCGCATTTCCCGCTCGCTGAGGCCCAGCACATCCATCACCTGACCCTCGCGCGTTGTGTACAGTATCTTGCCCCTATCCACCCGACCTGTTTGGGGCAGCAGACGGATGATCCCCAGGTTGAGCGTTGACTTGCCGCAGCCGCTTTCGCCGATCAGCGCCAGCGTTTCCCTTTGATGGAGGTCAAACGAAACCTGGCTGACAGCCTGAACTCTGCCCCGGTGCGCCAGGTAGCTGATCGAGACATCTTGAAGACTGAGGACGATGGGTTGCTCTGGGACAGACATAAGCGCGTTCCCTACAGGCCAGCCCGCAGCCGGGGATTGAAGACTTCTTCCAGCGAGCGCGTGAAGAGCACCAGGGACAGTTGGAACAGCGCCACCGCGATCACTGGCGAGAGCAACATGCTGGCTGCATCCCTGGAGAACAGAGCGCCCTGAGAGCGGCCCATGAAGATCATCACGCCCCAGTCCGGCTCTGTGAACGGCACCATGCCGAGAAAAACCAGCCCGACGATGGCGTACATCGCCCCCTGGATCGAGAAGATCGTGTTGATGGAGATGTAGCTGATCATCTGCGGCAAGACCTCGCGTAGCATGATGTGCGGCAGCCCCAGGTCCAGGACGACGGCAGCTTCGACGTAATCACGCTCGCGCAGGCTGAGCACCTGAGCGCGCACCGCTCGCATCAGGCTCGGCCAGTCCAGCACGGCCAGCAACAGCGCCAGATAGAATCGTTCCTGAAAGCTGATCAATCCGGCCAGCACCACCAGCAGAGGGAACTGTGGGATCGTCAGGATGAAGTTGGCCAGCATGGTGAGCGCCCGATCCAGCAAACCGCCCAACAAAGCTGACAGTGCGCCCAGGATGACGGCGATGATCGTCGTCAGAACGCCCGCCTGGACAGCGGTGAGAATCAGTGAGCGCCCGCCGTGCACAATGTGCGAGAGGATATCGCGGCCCTGCCAGTCCAGGCCCAGCGGAAACTCCGCCGAGGGTCCCTGAAACAGGCTTATTGCACCTTCGCGGCGGCGGTCATAATAATGCGGCTTGCCGTCGTATGGGATCAACATCGGCCCAAAGACGGTGAGCACGAAGAAGAAGACCAGTCCCAGAAAGCCCAGGAACCCGGCCTTGTTGCGGACCAGCGCGCGAGATGCTCCTCGAGTGGTGCGCCCCAGGCTGGCCAGGCGGCGCGTAACCATCGCGCCGAAAGTCTCTTCAAAGTCCACGTCTTCGAGGCGCGCGCGCGACAGGAACGGGTCGTCTTTGTCCGTGTAGGTGTAGGAAATGACCACCGCAACGGCCAGCACGATCATTGGCAGGCCGCCCAGCACGTTACACGCAAACCCGCTGAACAGACACGCCACAAAGCCGAGAATACCCGGTCGCAGCGTCCGCTTGCGGATGGCGACGGCCAGCGGCACGAGGCCACACAGGGCACCGATGATCAGGCCGGTGAGGCTGGCGACGCTCTGCAAGTCCATCGTCAGCGTTCCTTTCCCATGCGCACGCGCGGATCAAGCACGCCATACAGCACGTCGGCCAGCGTATTCGCCACCACCACCGAGGCCGCAATCACGAGAAAAACGCCCTGCATGGACGTGTAGTCGCGGGCGACAATAGCCGTAGTCAGGAACTTACCCAGGCCCCGGTAGCGGTAGATATCCTCGATGATCACGCTGCCGCCAACGACAAAGCCGATGCTGATCGCCAGCCGGGTTACCAGCGGCAACATGGCGTTGCGACCGACATAGGCCGTCAGGACACGCCGCTGTGGCAGGCCGCGCGCATGGGCGACGGTGACATACTCCTCGCCCAGCGTGGAGATGGTGCTGCTCTTCATAGTCAGAATCCAACCGCCCACCGTGGCCGAAACGTAGGTGACGACGGGCAGAAGCGCATGGCTGAGCACGCTTCCTAAGTACTCCGTCGTGAAGCCAGGCTTGATCGTCGGGTCAACCCGGCCAAGAGCGCTGGCGACGTTGAACACGTTAAGCTGCACGCCCAGAATCAGGATGATCAACAGGGCAATGATGTAGTTGGGGATGCCAAACAGGATCGAGGAGAACGCAGTGACCAGATTATCGAACAAGCCGCCTCGCCAGTAGGCCATCGCCATTCCCACAAAGATACCGATGGTGAAACTGATCAGCAGGCCTAGGCCCACGCTGAAAAGCGTCCAGGGAAGGTATTCCAGAATCTGGTCGAGCACCTGGGTGCCCGTCGAGGTAATGGATTTGCCGAGATCTAGCCGGATCAGCTTGCCGAGGTATGCGACGTACTGCTCGAGGATCGGCTGATCGGGGTCAAACTCGAACAAGGCCGCGGCCCTGCTGCGCGCCTCATCGTATGACAATTGCTGTTCGCGGACGAGCCGCTCCGTCTCAATCTCGACCGGGTTGGAGGGCATCTGGCGGATCAGGATGAAGGTGAACGTCATCACCGCCCAGATGGTGACGATTCCCTGGAGGACCGTCTGACCAGTATAGCCGGTGAGCACGCGGGCCGCGACGCGCCGCCAGGTGACAAGCCGCGACGGGGCAGCCTGGGCGACTGGAGATGCTGACGTAGCTTCCATAAGATCTATAGTCCAGTAGGAACGGGCTTGCCGCCGCAAAACAACGAGGCGTTGAGACGGGACAGCGAGCCAGATGACAGGTAATCCGTGCGCCGGTTGGCCGGTCTTGCAGATGGCACGGCGCGCGCAGAACCCGCGCAGTGGGAACCGGGTGGGGATTACCCCACCCGGCCCTCAACGTCATCGTGAGTCTGGCCCTGCTATGCGTCCGGGCCTGGGCTGAGAACGCCCTTCATCGTCAGGTACGTGATGTAGTTGTCTGCCGCGCCAGGGCCATTGAGCCAGATCGGGTCGTCGTCCGGCGGCGCGCCAACGGCCAGCTTCTCGTTGAGCGGGTTGTTGCTCAGCGCCATGCTCAAGGGGATCGTGGGTAGCAGGTCATTCCAGATCTTGACCGCCTTGGCGATGGCAGGTCGCTGCGCTTCCGGATCGAGGCCAGCGCCGGCTTCGGCGATCAACGCGCTGAAGTCAATCTGCTCACCGTTCCACTCAAACTCCATCGGGAAGTTCAGGCCGGTCTGACCTTCCGGTAGCCCAGTGTAGTTCCAGTCGCGCACGGTGCCGTACAACTGGGCGCTGGGGAACGGTGAAGACGTGCCCCAACTACGAACCGCCAGGGTGAAGTTGCCGTCCCTGATGTCCTGGTCAACCTGCTGCCACTGCACCGCGCGGCCCGTGATATCGAAGCCGAAGTCGTTCAACTGCGCGATAGCGTGCTGCGCGGCGGCGCCATAGTCAGCCCACTCCGCGTGGAAGATGTACTCGGCGGCCACCGGATTGCCCTGGTCGTCAAGCCACTTGCCGTTGCTGTCGCGCGTGAAGCCGATGCTCAGCAGCAGTTCTTCGGCGGCCTCAGGGTTGAGATCGTAGGTGTTAAGCTGGGCCTTGTCCTCATCGGACAGCCACAGATCAACCAAACTGTCGGCCATCCCGGCCATGTAGTGCACGGGTTGGGCGCTCAGACCCTTGGTGAGGAAGGCGCTCTCTTCGCGGTCAATGACCATCGCCATAGCCTTGCGCACTTCCGGTCGGCTGAAGGGGTACTTGGTGTGGTTGATATACACGGACGCACCATAGAGGTAAGGCGCGCGCAGGATGCGCAGCCCGGCGTCCTGCATGGCCTGGTCAGTCGCGGGCGGGAAGCCGTGCGTCGCGTAGGTCACCTGGCCGTCCAGCACCAACGGGGTGACGGCTTCAGTCTCACCGTACCAAACCCTGACTTCCCCGAACTTGACTGTATCGGAGAAGATGCTGTTTGGCTGCCAGTGCAGCGTCATGAAGCTGTCGCCCACGTCGTCCAGGGAATAGATAAACGGACCGCTGGCGATTATCTCCTCAGGACGGAACTCCCCGATTTCGGTCTGAAGAGCCTTCCACGCTTCGCTGTCTATTTCCTCGCCGCTCTCGTACAGGGCCACGGCCTTTTGAGCGAGATCACCATAGGTTTCCATGCTGCGGACGGTATCCCGCAGGATGAGGTGCCGGGCATAAAGCGAAGGATTGGACAGCGTGAAGCGGATGGTGTAGTCGTCAACCTTCTCAACCTCGCCGATGTAGTTGAAGTCGGCCCACTTCATGATGCGTCCGATCGCGAAGGTGCCAACCACATCGTCGGCGGTGATGGGGCTGCCGTTGCTCCACAGGGCGTCCTGGCGCAGGCGCACCACGAGCGCCTGGTCGCCCTCGAACTCCCAGCTTTCGGCCAGCCAGGGTTCATAGTCGGCTTCAGAGGCCAGATAGTAGGCCATCGGCAGCTCGACCCAGCGGTAGTACAGGCCGAGACCGGCGCCGACGGCCGGCCCGCCGGCGGCAAAGCTGTTGAGGTGCGCGTCCGGCGGAATTGGGTACGGCCAGGCGGCATAGAAGGTCCCTGTTGGGGCCTCCTGCCCCAGCACTGGTGCGACGCCGGTGAGCACCAGCGCCAACACGATCAGAACAACAGTAACACGTCGCATTTTCTTCCTCCACTGAGCTATCTAAATGAATCTTTCGATTCAGGCGCGGTGTAGATGCGCCCTCATTCACACTATGCTTCATTAAGCGCGCAGTGTCAACTAGATGCAACCGGTCGGATCTGCGAACAAGTTGCAGACAGTTGACGGAACGCCGCTACCCCCGGCCCCTTCCCCCAGCCAAGCCAGGGGAAGGGGAGAGCGGTCTGCCGGATGTCCCCCCTCTAGCTCGGCTGGAGGGGGCGGACAGGCATTGAGCGAACGTGAAACCAGGCGAACGTCTCACGTCTAGCCTCACCCCCCAGCCCCCTCTCCACGTGGTGGAGAGGGGGAGTCAGGCTGCCAGCAAGTCCTCTCTCCACTACGTGGGGAGGGGATTTAGGGGTGGGGCTAATACTACACACCACCTCACTTTGCCCATCCCAACGTTTCTCACCTAGCTGTCCCCCCTCTAGCTCGGCTGGAGGGGGGATTAAAGGGGGAGGCGTTCAGCAAGCATTCTCGACCAACCCCTGGCAACAGACGTTCGTAGGTCCCAACCAACCGTCATACCGCGCGTCGGAGCGGGACAGGCAGCCGGCCCGCCGGCGTGAAGCGGCCCAACAGAGCATCCACCGCTGCCTGTAGGGAGGGTGCGCTGTCTCCACAGGTGCACAGAATCGCGTCAGCGCCAGCCAGCACCTCGACATCATAGGGATTGCGCAGGCAGAGCAAAGCGCCTCTGGAGGCGATGCTCAGCATCTCCTGCGCGATCTCGCGCTGCCGGGGGAGCAAATGCGCGCTGCGTGTCGCCACAATCGTCACCTCGGCGGCGCGGGCCATGCGGCGAGCTTCCTCCAGGGCGGCGGGCTGGGGATCAGCCGGGTTGAGGGCGATGTGCACAATGCCCGGAGCCTGCGCATGGAGCAGCGCACCCAGCCCGGTCAGGCCGCTCTGATCCAGCACACCCGTTTCCAGGTGCGACGCGAACTCGATCACGGCGACGCGCTGCCTTTGCGGGTGCAGCGGAAACACATCGAGGTTGGCGGTGAGCAGCACTGTGCCGGCCTCAGCCGCCGCCTGGCAGACGCGCAGGTGATCCGCGCGGCGGATGGCGCTCAGATCGCCCGGCTCGACAGCCGGGAAGTGTCGCGTGAAGGCGTCCAGGCGCGCGTTCGCGGCGTCAATCTGCGCCAGCGGCAGCCGCCCGCTCTCTGCTGCCTGCAGCAGGGCGTCATAAGCCGCCTCCTGGTTCTGGCGCGTGTGCGAGAAGAACATCGCGTCAACACCAGCCAGCGCCGCCAGCACCGCCGACTCGCCTGCCCCGTAGTTCTGAGTGATAGCCTGCATTTCCATGCAGTCGGTGACGATCAGGCCCTCGAACCCGATCTCCTCGCGCAGCAGGCCAGTGATGATCGCCGGCGACAGAGTGGAAGGATAGACGGGATCGAGCGCCTCAAACTTGACGTGGCTGATCATGACGCTGGCAATATCGGCGTCTACCGTCGCCCGGAAGGGAACCAGATCGTGTTCCCACAGAAAATCAAGCGCGCCGCTGACCACCGGCAGGCTGACGTGCGAGTCGGTCGGCGTGTTCCCATGCCCAGGGAAGTGCTTGGCGCAGGCAGCTACCCCCGCCGACTGGAAGCCGCGCACCTGGGCGACGGCCAGCCGGCTGACGCGGGCGGCCTCCGCGCCCAGTGTGCGCGTGCTGATGACCGGGTTGCTGCTGTCGTGGCCGATGTCCACGACCGGAGCCAGGTTGAAGTTGATGCCCAGGGCGTGCAGTTCAGCCCCCAGAGCCGCCGCCACCTGCTCAGCCAGCATCTCGGAATCTGCCGCGCCCAAAGCCATCGCGCCGGGGCTTTCGGTGAATCCTTCCCGCAGCCGGGCGACGATTCCGCCCTCCTGGTCAATGGCGATCAGCGGCGGGTGCCTGGCCGCCGACTGCACGGAGCGGACCAGTCTGGCCACCTGCGCGGGGGACTCGACGTTGCGCGCGAAGAAGATCACGCCCCCGATGCGCCCTTCGGCCAGCCACTCAAGGATATAGTCAGGCGGATGCAGGCCCTCAAAGCCGACCAGCAGCATTCGCCCCACTTTCTCGCGCAGTGAAGACATCAGGCATCACCTTTTCTTGTGCGTGGCAGCCACGTGGATCGCGCCGGACTCAGACCAGAACAGCGCACACCTGGGTCGCCGGAGACCGCTCGTAAGGTCAGAGGGGAACAGACAGCAGGCAAGGGAAAAGCGTCAGCGACACGTCGCGAGCATTCGACCGGGGCGTGATGCAGCCTGGGCTGGCGAACCTGCCATCTGGCAACTGCACCTAAGTGTCTTTCAAAAAGGCTGTGCATTTCAGGCCACACAAAACACCGACAGTTCATTTCGAGCCGCACAGCATCCTGACGTGGCGGCAAGAATCATTATCCACTGCACCGTCATTGATAGCACGAGTTCTGCTCAGAGTCAATCGCCGCGATAAACGGGGGTGCGTCTCACGACGGGGGCGAAATGCTTGAACCGCAGAGACACAGAGGGCGCGGAGAGGAACTACCCTCCCGCCAACCTATCATTTCTCTGCGCTCTCTGCGCCTCAGCGGTACTCTTTTGCCCCAGAGATGAGATGCACCCATGAACGGGTGCCATGCGCTGGCGCGATGGGTCTGATCGGTCAATCGGCATACATCAGGGCACGGGCGCGGCAGTCGCAGAAAGCCCGCAGTGCCTCGGCCCACCCATCAACCAGTTCGGCTACGGGCCGGCTGGCATCGAGATGCTCGCGTACCGTGCTGCCACCGCTCAGCAAATCAATCGGATAGTGCCCGCCGGAAGTCCAGGGTTCGCGCCAGGCAAAGTGATCCGGGTAAGCCGAGCGGATACAGGCCAGCAGGTGCAGCGCCGTCGTGATCGGCTGGAACTGTTCCCGATCCTGCACGTAAATATGGACTCCCCGGCACGGCTGATTCCGGTACTTGCTGACAGCCGGCACGAAATAAACCGGCCTGAAGCGCACCCCTGGCAAGGCCAGATCATTCAGACGATGGGCGAGGTCTTCGGCGTCAATCCAGGGAGCGCCAATATACTCAAAGGGCCTGGTGGTTCCCCGCCCTTCAGATAGATCAGTCCCTTCAACCAGGCAAGTGCCGGGATACAGCGTCAGCGAGTCGAGTGTAGGCAGATTCGGCGAAGGGGGCACGAACGGGAGACCCGTATGATTGAACCACATGCCCCGCTTCCAGCCGGACATGGGGACCACCTCTAGCGAACAGCCGATGCCAAAGGATTCGTTGAACAGACGGGCGATTTCGCCGATGGTCATCCCATAGCGAATGGGAATGGGGTAGGGGCCAACAAAGGAACGATAAGCCGGATCAAGTACCGGCCCTTCAACCTTGTGACCGCCAATGGGAGCCGGGCGATCCAATACGATCACCGGCAAGTTCTGCTCAGCAGCCGCTTGCATGACATGGGCCAGCGTAGCCAGGTAGGTGTAAAAGCGCACCCCAGCATCCTGGAGGTCGAAAACCAAAACGTCTACGTCCCGAAGCATTTCCGGGGTCGGCTTCTGAGTGTCGCCGTACAGACTGTAGACAGGCAGGCCGGTAACGAGGTCAGAGTAGGTGCTGACCGGCTCTCCGGCCTGCGCTTCTCCCCGCAGACCGTGCTCCGGGCCGAACAGGGCAACCAGATTGACCCTGGGGTGCTGGTGCAGTCTGGTGACCGTGCTGGTCAGGGCCTGGTCTACGCTGCTGGGGCTGGCTACAAGACCCACGCGCCGCCCGGCGATCAGATCAAGCCGTCTGGCAAGAAGATTCTCAAGCCCCAATTCAACGCTCATGATACCCTGGCCGTTGAGTGGCGAATGGCCGGTTCTGGAGACAAGACGGCCTGCCTGGCCGCTGGCTGTCCGCCGACAGGTCTCACAAGCAGCGAGACTTCATTCGACCGCGTGACTCTTTAGCTCAATACTACAGAGAGTCCACGATTCGGGCCAGGAAGCCGGACAGAAGGAATGCACCTTTCCTTTGACATATGGCTGGGTTCCGCTTCATAATCTGCCAGCCCAGCAGTGTGTCTGCGCTGGCAGTAGCACCCGAATTGACGGGGACACCAAGCGGGGCCATGCCCGGATACTGGTTGTGGCCCGCCTGATCAACCGGGTCTATCCTGGGCGCGAGAAGACCGGCATTCTCGCCTTGCGGTGTGCGCTTCACAATGGATCGTGGAAGCGGTGGAGCACCCCTGATGAGCACGGTGGCGCGTTGTTCCTATGTGATGGGGATTGACGGCGGCGGCAGCACGGTGCGCGCCGTGATCACAACCCCTGAGCTTGCCGTCTGTGGGCAAACTTCCGGGCCGACCGCCAACCCAAACGTGGTGGGGCGTGACGCGGCGGCTGAAACGATCCGCGCTGCCATGCAGGGCGCGTTGGAGGATGCCGGTCTGCTGCCTGAGCAGATTAGCGCGGTGGGTATTGGCGTGGCGGGTGCCGCCGCCAGCCATTCTGAGGCGTGGCTGCGCCAGGTCGTGACCGCCGTGACGCCGCACGCCCGCCTGGCGCTCAGCGCGGACTACGAGATAGCGTTGGCGGGCGCGCTCGGCCAACGCTGTGGCGTGCTGGTTCTGGCGGGAACTGGGAGCCTGGTCTATGGGGTTAGCAGCGCGGGCGAGTCGGCGCTGGTGGGCGGCTGGGGATACCTGCTGGGCGACGAGGGGGGCGGCTACTGGATCGGCATGGAGGGGCTTCGTGCTGTGGCGCGCGCCCTCGACGGTCGCGGGCCAGCCACAACCCTGACCGGCACCCTGGCAGCGGCGCTCGGCGTGCGCGACCGGCACGATCTGATCCGCTGGTTGTACGGCGGGGCCGAGCGCACGCACGATACTGCGGAGCTGGCCCGCCAGGTGTTGGGGCAGGCCGCCGGCGATCCTGTGGCCGCAGCAATTATCCAGAGGGCAACGGACGCACTGGCTCAGGCTGCTGAGGCTGTTATCCACCGCCTGAACATGGAGTCGCCGGAGTTTGCCTTTGCCGGAGGGTTGCTTTCTGAGCCTAATCCGCTGACCGATGCCTTGTGCCGTGCACTTCGGCTGCCGGCTGTGCCTGTTCCGCGCTTTCCGCCGGTAATCGGCGCGGCGCTGCTGGCGCTGCAACTCGTCCAGGCGTCTGGCTGACGGTTGATCGTGTGCGGAGAGAGCTGAGAGACCATGCGGAAACCTCACCCCCCGGCCCCCTCTCCCATCACCGGGGGGGGGGGTGG
>CAYNHD010000081.1:0-12009 GCA_964396775.1 uncultured Thermoflexus sp.
GTAGCTGATGCGCGGGAAGGGCGGCCTGATCGCCTCCAGGCGGCTGAGGTCGCGCTCCAGAATCTCCAGTTCCATGCGGTGCTTGCCCAGGACAGTCCCTACGATGGCGCTGACGAACTCCTCTTCCATGGCCATCAGGTCTTCCAGCGAGAAGAAGGCCATCTCCGGCTCGACCATCCAGAACTCCATCAGATGGCGGCGCGTTTTGGACTTCTCGGCGCGAAAGGTAGGGCCGAAGCAGTAGACCTTGCCGAAGGAGGCGATGTTGGCCTCGTTGTAAAGCTGGCCGGTCTGGGCCAGGTAGGCGGGCGTGCCGTAGTAGTCAATGGCGAAGAGGGTTGTGGTGTTCTCGCCGGCGGCGGGCGTCAGGATGGGCGTGTCCACCAGGATGTAGCCGTGATCGTCCAGCCAGGTGCGGATCGCGCGGATGATCGTGGCCCGCACGCGCAGGATGGCCCACTGGCGCAGCGAGCGCACCCACAGGTGGCGGTTGTCCATCAGGAACTCGACGCCGTGCTCTTTGGGCTGGATCGGATACTCGTCGGCCATCTGGATCAGCGCCAGGCGGGTGATGCCCACCTCGAACTTGCCGGGGTAGCCCGGCGCGCGCTCGTCGGCGCGGACGACGCCGGTGACCTCAATGGAGGACTCCTGGGTTAGTTCCTGGGCGAGGGCGAACATCTCGGCGTCCAGTTCCTTCTTGAAGGCCACGCACTGGACGATGCCTGTGCCATCGCGCACGAGCAGGAATTGCAGGCGGCCCTTGTCGGTGCGGTTGTACAGCCAGCCGCGCAGGGTCACTTCCTGGCCGTCATACTGGGCAATGTCGCCAATCTGGATGAGCGTCGCCACGAATCCCGTCCTCGCTTGTATGCTATAATCCCATCAAAGAGCGCAGTTGACCGCCCTGCGCCCCGCTGACCGACCGTATTCTAGCGCCGGGGCGGGGTGGGGTCAAACGGCGCGGTCGCTCGAATGCCAGACTTCCGAAGTCTGCGGGGACTTCGGAAGTCTAGTGCGGCAGGAGACCTCCCTCGAGGGGGCAAGCCGGGCGCAGCGAGGCTGGGGGTGAGGCTAAGCCAGAGCGCGGCAGCACAAGGCCCCGACCTGACAGGTTGTTCGTGGACCCGCACGGCTGTCAAGCGCGCTTTGGGCCTTGAGTACCTTTATTTTGCCATTGATTTTCATTAAAATAGGTATAGGGTGTTCAGTGGTTCGCGCGCTGTGCACAGGTGGGGCAAGGCCCCCCAAGGAGGTTACTGTCATGCCAGGAGCCGCGCCATCCTTTGTGGAGATGGAACTGCGGTCTTTCGATACGCGCCGTCACTGGTCGGCCTCGTCGCAGGCCTACGCGCCCGCCGATGTGCTGCTGGGCTACCTGGCCGACGGCTGGCAGCTTAGCCCGGTCGTGGGCCTGGAAGAGCACTGGCACTCCGGGGCGCGGCGGGTTGATGTATTCCATTTTGAGCTGACCAAAGAGGATCAGGTGCAGGTGTTGCCGGTGCAGAGCAACCCGATCGTGCGCCGCTTGATGCACGACCGCAAGCTGCGTGTGGTGCTGCTCAAGCGCGAGTCGATCAGCGCGACCGGTGAGCACGCGCCTATTTCCTGAGAGAAGCGTGTAGAAAGACTGCTTTGGGGGCGGCCAGGTCGTGCCTGCGATCTGGGCGCGTTGAATGGTGTTTGGGAAGCACGAAGAGTGCCCGGCGCAGAGCCGGGCTTTTTTGTGCGCGGCGCGGACGTTCAGAGACCATTTGTGGCGGTTACCCCCTCATCCCCCGGCCCCTTCTCCCTCCAGGGGGAGAAGGGGCGCAAAGTATGGTTCCCCCTCACTCCGCTGAGGGAAGGGAACTTAACCGCCCAGCGGCTCCCCCTCTCCACGTGGTGGAGAGGGGGCTGGGGGGTGAGGCTTTCAAACGGCCACTCAGGGTACCGTCTGCGCCGCCTGTCCCCTTAGCGCCCAGCGGCGCAGCCTCCCTGGCAGCAGCGGCGCGACGCGCGCCAGTTCCTCCGGCCCAAAGGGGCGCAGCGCCAGCAGCCCGGCTCCATAGACCAGCGGCGAGAGCAGCAGCCCGGCCAGCGGCGCGACCTGCCACAGGGCCAGCGTCACCCCCAGCAGGCCCAGCGCGGCCAGCGCCGGTCGCCACAGCGCGCGCCGCCAGCCCATCGCGCCCAGTTCCTGGCGGATGATCTGATAGAACGCCACGAACAACACCCCCTCCGACAGGATGGTGATCGCCGCCGCCGCGCGGTAGCTGTAGGCGGGCAGGAAGATCAGGTTGGCCGCCACGTTGAAGATCACGCCCACAGCGAAGGCGAGGGTCAGCGTGCGCTGGCGGTCGAGGGCGACGATGACGTAGTTGGTCACGCTGTTAATCCAGCCGATAGGGATGCTCCAGATCATGATCTGCAGGGCGATGCCGCCGGCGGGCAGGTACTCCGCCCCGCCCAGCACGCGGATCAGCGGCGCAGCGATGAAAGTGGTCATCACCGCCACCGGCAGGGCGACGATCACCAGCAGCTTGACGGCCAGCGTGTAGTTGCGGCGCAGCGCGGCGCGATCCTCATGGGCCTGGCGGGCCATCACCGGCAGCAGGGCCATGGTCAGGAAGGCGGGGATGATGTTCAGCGCGTCGAGCCACTTGTAGGCGGTCGAGTACTGCCCGACGATGGTGTTGCCGTTGATCGCCTCCATCAGCACGATGTCAATTTTGAAGAAGACCGTCGCCAGCAGGTGGTTGATCATCAGCGGCCAGCTTGCGCCGATCATGCCGCGCATCAGCGCGCCATCCAGCCGCTCGGCGAAGACGCCGCGCGCCAGCGGGCGGGCCAGCCAGCTCAGGGCAGCCAGCGTCACCACGTTGGTCAGCACCGCGCCGCCAGCCAGCCCCACCACGCCCCAGCCGAGCAGCAGCGTGCCCAGGCCCAGCGTCACCTTGACGAGCGTGCTGACGGTAGTGATCGCCGCCGGGTGTTCGGCCTTCTCGAAGGCGTAGAAGAGCGCGGTCAGCCCCGTGCTGATGCTGCCCGGCAGCAGCCCGACGTAGAGCAGCAGGATGGCAGCGATGGCCTGCCCCTCCAGCGCCGGGCTGACTGTCGCCTGGCGCGCGGCCAGGAAGCCCAACAGCAGGGGAATGCCCAGCGCCGACAGCGCCAGGCGCAGCGCTGTGCTGTTGAGCAGGTAGCGGCCCGCCGCGCCCCGGTCGCGGGCTACCTCGCGCGTCAGCAGCGTGTTCAGCCCGAAGTTGGCCAGGATGTCGAACCAGCCGAAGATGACGATGGCGTAGTAGTACACACCCGCGTCCGCCGGGCCGAGGATGCGCAGCATGATGAAGGCGAAGGCGAAGTCTATGGCCCGGTTGAACAGGTTGAGCACGATCGGGGCCAGGCTGTTCTTGGCGATGCGCTTGGCGCTGTCGGCCTCAGCGTCGGGGCGGTAGAGTCGCCGCCACAGCCACAGCATCACCATGAAGATGAGCAGCATCCCGCTGAGGAACGACAGGAAAGCGCCCACCTGGAAGGTCGGCGGGCTGTAGCGGAAACGCACCGTCCAGGCGCCAGGCTCCAGGCGCACGCCGCGAAAGTTGCCATTGACCAGGTGAACCGGCGTCTCGCGCTCCTGGTCTTCGTCGCTCCTCGCCGGGCGGACGAACGCCTTCCAGCCGGGGTAGTAGCTGTCGGCCAGCACCAGCCAGGACTCCTCGCTGACGTCCGGCTGGATGATGACTTCGATCGCGCCGTAGTGGGTGATCTGGGCGTAGACCGGATCGGCCTCATGCTCCGGCCCCGGCCAGTGATACACCAGATCGCACGAGTCCGCAGCGCCGAAGTCCTCGATGACCACGCGGCGCGGATCGGCCTGGAAATCGGGGCTGGTCACGATGGCCGCGAAGTCGTCGGGCGCGGCTCCGCACAGCGGCTCGGTCAGGTCGTAGTAGGGCAGCGTATAGGCGCGCGGCAGGGCGTCCAGGTTCTCGTAGATGCGCACTGTTTCGTCGGCGTACACTTCGCGCAGGCCGAGCGCCTCGGCGTCCGCCACGCTCTGATCGGCGACGATGTAGCGCACGTTGAGCAGGTCGAGCAGCGGCGAGGCGAGCGCCTGCGGGTTGTCCCCGGCGATGGGGTCAATGCGGTTGTGCAACAGCCCGCCCTGCGCCGCGATCAGCCCCATGTAGGCGGCGTACTGCCTGGGGATCATGCTGTCGTAGCCGCGCGCGTCGTGCAGGTCATAGCGCCAGGTGCTGTTGGCGTGCAGCGGATTCGCGCCGAAGTTGATCGTCGTGTAGCGGAAGGGCACGCCCTCCGCCTGCCGGTCTTGGAGCCAGCGCACCGCGTCCGGCGTGTAGTCCAGCCAGGCGGGGTCAGCGGAGGGGTTGAAGCCCCAGCCGGCGATCACCAGGTCGAGGGCGACGGCGCCCACCGCCAGCGTCCCCCACAGGGGAGCGCCGCCCAGCCGCCGGGGGAGGCGCGCTCCGCTCCGGCTGAACGCCACGACGATCCCCGCCGCCAGGACGAACAATCCCAGGGCCAGCACATTCCAGAACTGGTAGCTGTAAAAGGCGCGCGTGTCGGGGAACGCCTGATCAGCCTTCGCCAGCCCCGTATAGAGGCGCTCCACCAGCGGCGCGAAGCTGTCGTAGGCGGCGCGGGTGAGCAGCAGCCCGCCGAGAATCGCCGCACCGAGGGCGATCAGCCCGCCGCCGAGCCAGGTCACCCAGCGGGCGCGCTCCGCCGCCGCCCGGCGCAGCGCGTCCGCGCCGAAGCCGGCCAGCGCCGCCGCGCAGAAGGTGAACGGCCACACCCAGCGGAACGGCGTGTGCAGTTGGTTGAGGTTGGGGAAGGCATAGTACAGCACGGCGTAGGTGGGCAGGCCGAAGGCGAAGGTCAGCGAGACCAGCGCCAGCACGCCCAGAATCGCGCGGTGGGGGGCGTCGCCCTGCTGCGCCTGTCCTGGCTCGTAGGGGCGCTGCTCTGCTGCGCCCCCTGGTTCGGTCACATTCCGTAGGGGCGTATGGCCATACGCCCCTACGGGTCTTCTCCGCACCAGCAGCCCGATCCCCGCCAGGACGAGCGTCAGGATGCCCACATACGCCCCGCCCTCGACGTAGTTCTTGATCCCGAAATCGGTATCGGTCACGCGGGCGAACCCGCCGGGGCACTCCGCGCACGGGCGCTGCCAGTCCTGCTCAACCACGTCCCAGGTGAAGGGGTCGCGATAGCTATGCTGGGCGGGATTGCCGAAGGCATCCGGCAGCAGGAACTTGGCGACGTGCCGCGCGGGGAAGGCGTAGCCGCGCACCTCGTCGAAGCTGGCCGCCGCCTCGCGGAAGTTGCGCGCCCCCAGCTCGTAGAGCGGCAGGAACTGCGCTGCGCCCAGCCCCACGCCCAACGCGACCATCAGCAGCAATGACCCCACCGGGCGCAGCAGCCTTCGCCAGGCCGCGCGCTCCCGCCTCCACGCCCACAGCAGGCGCGCCGCCGCCCAATACGCCATGACGATCAGCGTGTAGTAGGTGATCTCGATGTGCCCGGCGAAGATATTCATCATCAGCGCCAGCGCGCCCACCGCGATCCAGGGGACGGTCGCCGGTCGGTCACCGCGCAGGGGCCGCCGCTCGATGACGAACTCGATCATGAGCAGCAGCAGCGGCAGCCAGGCCGCGCCGGCGATCATCATCGGGAAGACGGCGCTGACGATGAGGAATGCGCTGAACTGGTAGGCGACGCCCGCCACTGCCCCCGCCGCCCGGCTGAGGCGCAGCCCGCGCGCGAAGAGGTACATCAGCGCGCCGGCCAGCCAAAGCTGGCTGACGGTGAACCAGCCATAGGCGCGCGGCAGCGGCAGGACGTAATACAGCAGGCTGAAGGGGTAGAGCGCGCCGTGCTGCCCCGCCGCCAGGAAGGGCGTCCCGGCGAACTGGTTGGGCTGCCAGAGGGGGATCACGCCCGCGTCCAGGCTGCGGCGCAGGAACGTCTTCCACTGGTAATTCTGCAACACCAGGTCGGATAGCAGGGCGTTGTGCGGAATCTCCGGGACGCCAAGCGAATCGCGGGCGCTGCGCCACGGCTCGAACTGGTACAGATTGTCGGCGGGGAGCAGCGTGCGCCCGCCGACCGTGACCGGCGCGAAAAACAAGAGTGGCAGAAGCAACAGCCCTGCCACGATCAGCGCGTCGGGGAGCACCTTCTTCAAGGTCGGGGTACCTCAGTTCTCAGACTGCTCTCGGAGCGTCTGTAAAATCGCGTCGGTCTTTACTCTGATCGCCAGTCCATTCCTTTTCGCTCATAACCTCAGCCCCTGGCCCTCTTTCCGCAACGCAGAGGGGGAGGTTGAGCGAAGCGAAACGGGGATGAGGCAAATGGCCAGCAGTCAGAGTATGTTCACAGCGGCACGGCGTCCTGCAAACCCTCGTCGCGGATCAGGGGATGCAGTCCTTTCTCGGTGACAACATCCACCTCACGGCCCAGCAGATCGCGCAAATCCATGACCAGCCGCCCGACATCCATCAGGCTGCGGTCGGGATCAAACTCAACCAACAGGTCAATGTCGCTCTGTGGCCCGGCTGTGCCTTTCGCCACTGAGCCGAAGACGCGCACATTCCGCGCGCCATGACGAGCGGCGATGCGCAGAATAGCGTCGCGTTGCTGCTTGAGCAGATCGTCAATCTCAGACATCTGTTGCGTGCTCGCTTGCCTGGTCGGGCACACTACTGGCCCGGCACAGGCAGCCGGTCTGTCGGGCGCAGGTGACGGTGCCGCCACCAGACCTGCCACACGCGCAGCGCCGCCTCGCTCTGCACCTTGAAGCTCATCTTGGACTGTCCGCGCTTGCGGTCGGCAAAGTAGATCGGCACTTCAGCGGTGCGGTAGCCCAGCTTCTCGGCCACGTAGATCGTCTCCACCTGGAAGACATAGCCGCTGGAGCGGATGCGATCCAGGTCTATGCCCCTGAGCGTATCCGCGCGCCACAGGCGGAAGCCGCCAGTGGCGTCTTTGGTGCCGGTGCGCAGGATCAGGTTGACGTAGACGCTGTTGGCCCACCAACTGAGCAGTTTGCGCCCAATGCCCCACGTCTCGTCTACGCTGCCCCCTTTGGTATAGCGCGAGCCGACGACAATATCGCAGCCGCAGGTCTCCGCTTCTGCGATCATGGCCGGGATGTATTGGGGGTCGTGCGAGAAGTCGCAGTCCATTTGCAGGATGTAGTCCGCGCCCTTCTCGAAAGCGACGCGGAAGCCGTCAATGTAGGCGGTGCCCAGGCCGCGCTTGTTGCGGCGGTGGAGCACGTCCACCCGGCCCGGATGCTGCGCGGTCAGTTTATCGGCGATCTGACCCGTTCCATCGGGCGAATTGTCGTCCACGACCAACACCGAGAGTTCCACTGGCAGTTCCAGCGCCAGCAGCCGCTCGATCATCGTCTCCAGGTTCTCTGCCTCGTTATAGGTGGGCAGCACGACCATCAGCTTCATGCGGTTTTCTCCACGCGCAGGGTGCCTGCGGACAAAGCCACAGCGCGCCCGTTCCTCGATCAAGGCGAGAGACCCCCGCCTGCCCCAATCATACCGCGAAATGGCGCGTTTGTCGGCGGGCAGTGCGCGCCGGGCCTCGGGCCGGCATTCTCCGAACCGCAGAGACGCAGAGAGCGCGGAGAAAAACAAGGAGTCTCCCTAGAGCGTGTTATGAACTCCGCACACTCGGCGTAGCGTGCAGGGCACGGCGCATGGGCAGTGCCCTGACCCCACCTGTAGTCCCTCCCCGCTGGCGGGGAAAGGGGCCGGGGGATAGGGGTTGATAAGTGCATAAACACGCTCTAGTTCTTCCCTGTGTCCTCTGCGTCTCGGCGGTGAGCCTTTTCCTCATCGCTGGATCGCACCCCTGGTCAGGCCGAACGGCAGGCGTTTTTGGTGTCCGTCGCCACTGGCGGGACGGGCGGCGGACTTGTTACTGTTGGCGCAGGTGAGAGGTTCAAGAGTGTTCAGGAAGCGAGCTATGCGCGAGTTCATTGACGGGGCAGAGGCGATTGCGCGCGGGGCGCTCGACGCCGGCTGCACCTTCTTCGCCGGGTATCCGATCACCCCGGCCACACCCATCCTGCTGCACATGATCCGCGAGCTGCCCAAAGTGGGCGGCGTGGCCATCCAGGCCGAGGACGAGATCGCCTCGCTGGGCTTCTGCCTGGGCGCGGCCATGACCGGCGCGCGCGCCATGACCGCGACCAGCGGGCCGGGCATCGCCCTCTACAGCGAGCACATCGGCCTGGCGATCATGGGCGAGGTGCCCCTTGTCATCGTCAACGTGCAGCGCATGGGGCCTTCGACTGGCGGGGCGACGACCACCGCCCAGGGCGATATCCAGTTCATGCGCTGGGGGACATCGGGCGGCTACCCAGTGATCGTGTTGTCCCCGACGGACGTGCGCGACTGCTATCGCCTGACCGGGCGCGCCTTCGATCTGGCTGAGCGTTTCCGCGTGCCCGTCTTCCTGGCGACGGACAAGGACACGGTTGCCACGCGCGCCACCGTAGACCTGGCAGCGTATGAGCGCGTCCCCGTGCGCGAGCGCCCCCTGGCCGACCCCGCCGCGCCCTTCGTGCCCTACCGCGCGGCGCACCTCGATGACGTGCCGCCGCTGGCCCACATCGGCGGGCCACACCTGGTGCGCTTCACCTCGTCGTCGCACGACGAGCGTGGCTACCTGACCAAGAATCCGCCCGATGTAGACCGGCTCAACCGCCACCTGGCGGCCAAGATCGAGGCGCATCTCGACGAGATCGCTCTGGTCGAGAGCGATCTGCAGGACGGCGCGGAGACGCTGGTGATCAGCTATGGCATCACCGCGCGACCCGCCCAGGAAGCGGTGCGGACGGCGCGGGCAGCGGGGCGGCGCGTCTCATCGCTGGTGGTACGCTCGCTGTGGCCCGTGCCGGAGGCGGCCATCCGCGCGGCGCTGGCCAGCGTCCGGCGGGCGGTCGTGGTGGAACTGAACCTGGGCCAGTACCGGCGCGAGATCGAGCGGCTGGCGCGCGGCGAGCAGGAGGTGAGCGGCGTGCACCGCGTGGACGGTACCCTGATCGGCGCGGGGGAGATTCTGACCGAAGGAGGGTTGGCCTGATGGCTGAGATGCTCACCACCTACCTGAACGAGAGCCTGCTGCCGCTGCCCTTCTGCCCCGGCTGCGGGCACAGCGCCATCGTCAAGCACCTGGACGCAGCCCTGGTCAAGCTCCAGCTTGACCCGCGCCAGGTGGTGCTGGTCACGGACATCGGTTGCCAGGGGCTGGCCGATCGCTACTTCGACACAAACGCCTTTCACGGGCTGCACGGGCGCTCGGTGACCTACGCCACAGGCATCAAGCTGGTCAACCCCGACCTGAAGGTGATTGTGCTGATCGGCGACGGCGGGACGGGCATTGGCGGGCATCACCTGCTCAACGCCGCGCGGCGCAATATGGGCATCACCGTGCTCGTCTTCAACAACCTCAACTTCGGCATGACCGGCGGCGAGCATTCGGTCACCACGCCGCCCGGCGCACGCACGACGACCACTCGCTACGGCCACCTGGAGCGCCCGCTCGACCTGTGCGCGACGGTCGGCGTCAATGGGGCGGGCTTCGTCGCGCGGACAACCTCCTTCGACAAGAACCTGCCCGACCTGATCGCCACCGCCATCCAGCACGACGGCTTCGCGCTGATTGACATCTGGGAGCTATGCACGGCCTACTTCGTCGAGGAGAATCGCTTCAACCGCACGCTATTGGAGCGCGCGATGGACGAGCTGGGCTTCACCACCGGCGTCCTGTACCGGCACAATGGGCCTGAGTACAGCCGGGCAGCCCGCGCCGCGCTGAGCGATCAGCGTGGCAAGCCCACCCTGCCGCCCCAGCCGCTAACGCCGCGCTACACCAGCGCGGTCGAGACGGCGGTGCACTGCGCCATCGCGGGCGCGGCGGGCGCGAAGATCGGCAGCGCGGCGGGTATCTTCTGCCAGGGGGCGATCCTGGCCGGGCTGTGGGCCACGCAGCGCAGCGATTACCCGGTCACCGTCAAGACGGGGCACTCCGTCGCCGATGTGGTGCTCAGCCGCGATGACGCCTTCCACGTCGGCACGACGCCACCCGATCAGATGATCGTCCTGTTCCCGGAGGGGCTGCACAAAGAGCGCGGGCGCGTCGCCCGGCTGGGGCCGCAGGCGACGCTGTTCATAGACGCGGCGCTGCCTCCGGTGGAGACGGCAGCGCGCGTCGTCCCGCTCGACTTTTCTGGCACGCGCCAGAAGAAAGAGGCGTGGGCGATGATGGCCATCGCCGCCATGCTGGAGCACACCGGCCTGTACCCCCTCGACGCGCTGCGCGAGGCAGCGGCGCTGCGCCAGGCCTTCGCCGCGCAGAACCTGGCGGCGATTGCGGAGGGTGTGGCGCTGGTGGGGCGAGGGTAGGGCGGGGGGCTGACGGGTTCGGCGTACCTCGCCAAGAGACTTCCGAAGTTTCCGAAAACTTCGGAAGTCTGCCGAGTCTGCCAACTGCAAGTGCCCGGCGATCCCTCCGCTTTTTGCCCCAACGCAATCTGAGAGTACACTGGAGCCATGCCCTGCCGCGCCCCGGCGCTGGCAGGATCGCTGGCGAGAGCACGGAGTGATGAGGAACAGCATGGCAGCAGCGCATAGCACACCGACTAAAGTCCTGGTGACCGGAGCAGGTGGCTTCATCGGCCATCACCTGGTGACCTTCCTCAAGGCGCGCGGCTACTGGGTGCGCGGCGTAGACCTCAAGCATCCAGAGTTCGCGCCGACCGACGCCGACGAGTTCGAATTGCTCGATCTGCGGCGCTGGGACGCCTGCCTGCAGGCGACGCGCGGCGTGCACGAGGTCTACGCGCTGGCGGCGGACATGGGCGGTATGGGCTTCATCTCGTCCAACCACGCCCAGATTCTGCGCAACAACGCCCTGATCAACCTGCACACCATCGAGGCGGCGCGGGTCAACGGCGTGGCGCGCTACTTCTTCACGTCGTCGGCGTGCGTCTACCCTGAGTACTTGCAGATGGACGCCAACGTGACGCCGCTGAAGGAAGAGGATGTCTATCCCGCGCAGCCGCAGGACGCCTATGGTTGGGAGAAGCTGGTTGGCGAGCACCTGTGCCGCCACTACCGCGAGGACTTCGGGCTGGAGACGCGCGTCGTGCGCTTCCACAACATCTTCGGGCCGCTGGGGACGTGGGACGGCGGGCGTGAGAAGGCCCCCGCCGCCATGTGCCGCAAGATCGCCACGGCCAAGCTGACCGGCAACCCCACTGTCGAGATTTGGGGCGACGGCGAGCAGACGCGCTCCTTCTGCTACATTGACGACTGCCTGACCGGTATCTACAAGCTGATGCGCTCGGACTATCACGAGCCGCTCAACCTGGGTCAGGATCGCATGGTGACGATCAACCAGCTTGCCGACATCATCGCGGAGATCGCCGGCGTGTCCATCGTCAAGAAGCACGTGCCTGGCCCGCAGGGTGTGCGCGGGCGCAATTCGGACAACACGCGGCTGCGCGAGGTGCTCGGCTGGTCGCCGGAGATTTCGCTCGAAGAGGGGCTGGCCAAGACGTATGCGTGGATCGAGGGCGAGGTCCGCGCCCGGCTGGGGGCCAGGGGGCGACATTAGCTGTAGGTCCAATGGAAGAGCAGTAGGGATAAGGGGGAAGAACGATGGATACGATCAACCGGACTGTGCAGGGGTGCGTAGAAACTCTAGCTCATCTCCTGGCTGCCATCCTGGCACTTGCGGGCATCGTTCTACTGATCTACGCTGCTTGGACACCCACGTTGGTTGGCGTGAGTTGGACCGTGTCTACTCCGACCCCGGCATTTCATCAGCAGTACAACAGACGGGGCTGGCTGCCTATGCAACAGCCAAGTTCTTGCCTGTAATCGTAAGTTTGGCGTGGGGTGCACTGTTGTTCAAGGCTGCGTCGGTAGTGGTGAAGTTTTGACTGATAAAGCATGAAAAGGTAAACCAGGATGAACG
>CAYNHD010000082.1:0-11935 GCA_964396775.1 uncultured Thermoflexus sp.
CAAAATGAAACTTTCACCAAGCGGGGCCTGTGAGGGAAGCCCGCAGGAACTGCCAGGTGGCAGCGCACGCCGGGCAGTTTCATGCTTCCCACCTCTCAGCAAACGCTCACCGGCCAGCGCCCACAACCCGCTATAATCGGCACGCACAGCACGCACCGGAGGGCGTCTGGTGAACCTGGCCGAACCGCTCATGCAATTTGCCGCGCGCTTCCTCGACGTTTTGGTGGGGGCAGCGCCGTTCTTGCTGTTTGGGGCGCTGGCGGCGGGGCTGATCGAGGGCTTTCTCAGCCGCGACGACCTGGCCCGCCTGATCCCGCGCCGGACTGTGCCGGCGGCGCTGGCGGGGAGCGTCCTGGGCCTGATCCTGCCGGTGGGCGAATACGGCGTCATCCCGGTGACGCGCGCGCTGCTGCGCAAAGGGATGCCGCTCCCGGCGGCGGTCGCTTTCCTGCTGGCCGGGCCGGTGATTAACCCGCTTGCCCTGGCCGGGACGTATATCGCGCTGCGCGATCATGACCCGTCGCTGCTGGCGCTGCGCGCCGCCGTCGCCCTGGTCAGCGCCGTGCTGATCGGGGCGCTGGCCGCCTTCGCGTCGGGGCGAGAACGCTGGTTGCACCCGGTTCCCCCCGCGCCGCCGCGCGCCGGGCTGCGCCGCGCGCTGATCGCCAGCGGGCGCGAGATCGCCCTGCTGGGCCGCTATCTCCTGATCGCGGCGCTGCTGGCGGCGGGCGTCCGCCTGATTCTCGCGCCGGGCGACTTCGAGTCGTTGGCGGAGGGGCGGGCGGGGGCGGTGCTGGCCCTGCAGGCGCGCGCCTTCGCGTTGCCGACTGGTACGCCAGCGGATGCCTTCGCCGCGCGCGACCTGACCGGAGCCTTCGCGCGCGGGGCAGTGCTGGCTTTCCTGACCTTCGGGGCCATGCTTGACCTGACGGGCACCGTCCTGCTGCTCAGCGTCCTGCGGCGGCGGGCAGTGCTGGCCCTGCTCGCCCTGGCCCTGGGGATCACCGCGCTGGCCGGGGTGATTGTTGGCGGCGCGGACGAGGCCGGGCAGCCCCGCGTCCGGCTGCCCCGCGCTGCCTTCATCGCCCCGGCGGACGCCTACCCGCGCAACGTGTACCTGGCCGACCTGGAAACGGGAGTCGCCACGCCGCTCACCGACGCCGCGCACGGCGTCGAGGACTTCGCGCCCAGCCCGGACGGGACGCAGATCGCCTACACCCAGAACAACGACGACGGCACGGCGGACATCTGGGTTGTGGAGGTGGCGAGCGGGGAGGCGCGCCCGCTGACGCGCTGCGTGCGCGCGCTGTGCATGGCTCCCGCCTGGCACCCCGACGGGACGCGCATCGCCTACCAGCGCCAGGAGTTCAGCGCCGCGCCCGGCGACGCCGCCCGCGCCACGCGCGCCTGGGTGGTGGACGTGAGCACGGCGCAGAGCGCGCTGCTTTTCCCTGACGTGCAGCTTCTCGGCGCGGACCCCGTCTGGTCGCCGGACGGACGGCGCGTCGCCGTCTACGACGCGCGGGCGGGCGGCATCCGCGTGCACGATCTGCTGGACGGATCGGTTGTGGTACTGACCAGCGAACCAGGCGAGACCGGCCTCTTTGCACCGGACGGGGAGCGTCTGGTCTATCCGGTGCTGGTGCGCGGCGCGCTGGGCCAGGAGTTCTACGCGCACCTGATGCTAGCCGACCTGCCCGCAGGGACGCAGGTCTCGCTGAGCGGGGAGCCGGACGCGCCGGTGGATGATGGCTTCGCGGCGTGGTCGCCGGACGGGACGCGGCTCGTCGTGGCGCGGCGCTACCTGGACGAACGTTACACGGCGGGCAAGCAGCTCTACACGCTGGACGTGGCAACGGGCGACGCCGCGCCGCTGCTGGTGGACGCGGCCTACACGCACGCCGCCCCGCAGTGGGACGCGACGGGGCGCTATGTGCTCTACCAGCGGTTCGCCCTGGCCGAGGCCGGCGCGCAGCCAGAGGTGTGGGTGCTGGATACGCACACCGGCGAAGCGCGGATGTTGGCGCAGAACGCCTTCTTCCCGGCGTGGCTGCCATAGAGGGTGAAGGTACATAGGCGCGCAGCTACAGCCAGACTTCCGAAGTTTCCAAAACTTCGGAAGTCTGGGTCAGGGCCGGGCGCAGCAGAGCAACACCCCTACGGGAGATCGGCGGGGGGCTAGGGGTGTATGGCCATACGCCCCTACGTAACCCTGACCCCGCCAGCAGACTTCCGAAGTCTTGCGCCGTTCCCCCTCCCTTGCACATCTCTGGCGGACGATGTACGCTTGGCCCCATGCGTGAAACTCAGGCCCTCATCGAGCGGGTTCGCCGTGTCTCGGCGGATGTGCAGCAGGTTGACCTGGCCGTTGACCCGGCCCTCATGCAGCTTAAGCCCGGCCAGGCGCTCTTCGTGCGGCGGCACAACCAGCCCGGCTGGGAACCGTACCTGCGCGAGCTATGGATTCCGGTGGACATGCGCCCAGGGCGGCTCACCGTTGAGATCGCCGGCAGCCTGGACGCCGCTCCCAACGAGATCGTGGACGTGCTCAGCCCGGTGGGACGTCCCATCCCCGTGCGCCCGCGCATCCAGCACCTGCTGCTGATCGCCGACGACGCCCTGCCCACGCCGTTCGTTTTCCTGGCGCGCACGCTGAGCGGCGGCGGCGTGGCGATTACGCTGGTGCTCAACGGCTTGGCCGCGCGCTACCCGCTGGAATTGCTCTCGCCGGAAGTCGAGATCGTGCGCGGTGACGCCGACTGGTCGTGGCCCGACCAGGTGGCAACCTTCCAGTGGGCGGATCAGGTGCTCATCCTCGCGCCCGGTTACCGTCAGGCCGACGCCTACGGGCGGCTGCTGGATCGCGTGCGCCAGATTCGCACCCACGATCTGCCCGATCATTACGCCTGCGGGCTGTTCTACGACCGGCTGGCCTGTGGCGCGGGCGCGTGCGGCGCGTGCGAGGTGCGCGCCCACGATACGCCGCTGCTGGCCTGCTCCGACGGCCCTGCCCTTGACCTGAAGCGAGTCGTGTTCCGGTGAGTGCGAACTGCGGATTGCGGATTGCCTACAACGGCTCAGGCGTGGGGGAAGTAGCGCCATGATCGAGCTTACGCGCACCGGCAAGACTCCGCTCGTCGTCGAGACTCCGGTTATGCCCGCCGCCGGCACCTTCGGCTTCGACGGCGCGGCCTACCGCGACCTGCTCGACCTGACCAAACTCGGCGCAATCGTCACCAACCCGGTCACCTGGCGGCCCCGCCGCGTAGCGCATGGGACGCGCGTCGTGCCGCTGCCAGCGGGCGTGCTGGTGCACACGGGCCTGCCCAACCTCGGCATGAAACGCACCATCGCCCGCTACCGCGCGCGCTGGGCGCGTAGCCTGGCCCCGGTGATCGTGCACGTGATGGCGACTTCGCCCGCCGAGGTCGCCCTCTGCGCCGCCGCGTTGGAGAGCTGCGAGGGGGTGGTGGGCATCGAGATCGGGCTGCACGACCAGGCCACGCCAGACGACATCGCGGCGATCCTGGATGCGGCGCGCGAGACCACCCTGCCGGCGTTGGTGCGCGTGCCGCTGTACAGCGCCGTCGAGTCGGCGCGCGCCGCCGCAGCAGCGGGCGCGGGCGGGCTGGTGGTGGCGGCCCCACCACGCGGCACGGCGCGCGACCCGGAAAGCGGTCAGTTGGTCGGCGGGCGTGTCTACGGCCCCTGGCTCAAGGCGCAGGCGCTGCGCGCCGTCGGGCAGATCGCAAGGGTGGTGGACGTGCCGGTGATCGGCTGCGGCGGGATTCACTCCGCCGATGACGCCCGCGACTTCCTGGAAGCGGGCGCGGTCGCCGTGCAGGTGGACACAGCCACCTGGGTGCAGCCGAGCCTGCTCGAAGTGATCGCGCGCAACCTGGGCGGGCTGGAACTCACGCGGGTGGCCGGGGCGCTGCCCGACGAGTGGCAGCCCGGCATGGGCGAGACCATGCGCCTGCTGCGCGACCGGCGGCCCGCCCCCAACCCGGACGACGATCCGCCCGCCCCGCCCGACCTGCCGGAATAAGCGCGCTGGCCTCTTGATTTCCCCTCATGATGGGCTGAGTTGCGCAGGGGTGAGCCTCACCCCCGCTCGGCTCACTGACGCGGACCTCACCGCCCGCGCGACGCCCCTCCCCGGCCAAGCCAGGGAGGGGGAAACGCCCCATACGGCGATCAAAGTCCCCCTCTCTAGCTCGGCTGGAGAGGGGGATTTAGGGGGAGAGGCTTCGCGGCGACTCCAGTCCCGTCAGAGCGTTACTCGTAGCGCAGGACGTTGAGCGGCTTCTCGCCCGAAGCGCGCCACGCCGTCAGAAGGGCTGCGCCCAGCGCGATCAGCACGCACAGCGCCATCAGTTGCAGCGCAGTCATGTAGGGGATCGAGCGGCCCAGGTCGCCGCCGAACGCCTGGATCAGCAGGAACAGCAGGCCGATCCCGCCCAGGCCGACGCCGATCAACCCGCCGATCAGCCCCATCAACCCGTATTCCAGCAGCAGCATACCGAGCACGCGCTCGCGCTGCAGGCCGACCGCCTTCATGATGGCGATCTCGCGGCGGCGCTCCAGAGTAGCCAGCGCCACCGAGTTAGCGATGACGATGCCGCCCACGACCAGGGCCAGCGCCGCTACCAGGATGGGGAAAGACGTGAACTGGTCGAGGATGCGGTTCAGCAGGTCGTTGAGCAGCCTCGTCTCCATGACAAAGGCCAGCGGAATCTCGCTCATGCTCTGGCGCAGAGCGCGAATCTGCGTCTCTTCGATGTCCACGATGGCGCTCACCGAGTCTGGCCGCAGATCGGGCGGGAACGCGCTGCTCGGCGCGTAGTTGAACGAGCCGAAGTTGACCTGCACCCCGCTCGCGCGCCGGTCTACCATGCCCACGATCTCGAAGCGGATGAGCCGGCGCTCATCGCCAGTCAGCCGGCCTGCTCCCTGCGGTGTGAGTTCGAACAGCAGTTGGTCGCCCACTTCCAGCCCGGTGGCGATGACCCCCGGAGTGGCCGAGATGACAATGGGCGGGTACTCGCCCGCGTCGCTGTCCCAGGGGCCTGTATCCGCCGCGTTGAGCTGGCGGCCCTGGTAGAACTCGACATCGGGCAGGTTCGACTCCACGCCGCGCGCGTCAATGCCGGTGAACATCCAGTTCAGCATATCGGCATAGTCAGGCTCTTCCTGGCGGGCACGGGATACAAGCTGGCTGAGAGTCAGCACCTGGTTGGTGCTGACATCGGTCGCCGAGACCAGGCTGGTGCTGTAGGTGCCCATCACCGAGTAACTGTGCACGCCCTCGATTTCCTGCAGCCGGGACTCGACGGCGCTGAGCGTGTCGCCCGCGCCCGCAGCGAAGATGATCACGTTGCCGCCCACTTCATTTTCGAGCACCTGCTCGAAGCGGTTGGTGATCGCTGTCGCCAGCATGGTGATCAGGCTGAGCGTGAACACGCCCACCACCAGCGCCAGCAGCGTGGACGCGGCGCGCCCCTTGTTGACCAGCATCGCCCGCAGCGCCAGCTTGAGGTCCACGAAGCGCCAGGTGGGCAAGAAGCGCCCCACCAGCCAGATGATCACCCACAGCACGGCGTACAGCACGGCGACATTGATGAAGGTGGCGAACAGGATCAGCAGGGCGGGCACGGCATAGCCGAAGGCGGCTCCTAGCAGCGGCAGGCCGGGGATCATCACCACCCAGCGCACTATGCGCCGCCAGAGCTTGCGCCGCGTCCAGCCAGCGAAGAGGCCGCCCGCCAGCAGGGTCAGGCCCATCAGCAGGCCGAGGAACCCGCCCACGCCCATCGCCGCCGCGCGAATCGTCTGCTCTGAGAGCAGGTCGTTGATCAGCGGCTGGGCGACCAGGCTGATGGCCATCATGACGAACAGCAGCGCGGCGAACGAGCGGGCGCGCCCGGCGCGCGGCACGACCGTGTCCGACGGGCGCAGCACCAGGTTGGGGCGCACCTGCCCGGCAGCCAGCGTCGGCAGGAAGCCGAAGATCGTCGTGACGATGACGCCGACGACGAAGCCGGTCAGCGGCGGGCTGAGCGTGATGCGGAAGGTGAGCGTCTGGGCCAGGAAGTTCTCGGCCACGCCCTTGATCGCATAGGCGGCGACCCAGCCCAGGGCGATCCCGATCAGGCTGCCGAAGATGCCCATCAGCACCGCCTCGACCAGGAACAGGGCGGTGATCTGCTCAGCCTCCAGGCCGATGGTCTTGAGCACGGCCACCTCGGTCGTGCGCCGGCTGACGATGACCAGCATGGTGTTGACGATGCCAATGCCGCCGATCAACAGCGAGACCAGCCCCATGATCACCACCAGTTGGTTGATGGCGTCGGCGATGTCGCTGTTCATCTCCTCCAGGTCAGCGGTGTTGGTCGTGTCCACGTAGGGGAAGCGTATGTGCACGCCGCGCGTCACCGACTCGACCTGCGCCGGGTCGCCCAGGCGCACGTAGATTTCGGCGGCCCCTTCTGGGATGCCGCCATTGAACAGCGGCACGGCGGACACATCCAGGTAGTAGTAGCCGATCAGGTTGCCGGCGAAATTGTCGAAGCCAGCTTCTTCGGAGGTGGGCACGATGCCGCGCAGCGTGAACCGCTCGTTGGCCCCGGCCAGCGCCAGCGTGTCGCCAACCTGCGCGTCGAGCGTGTCGGCCAGGTTGCGGCTGATCACGATGTCGGTTGGGGCCTGGATCAGCTCGCCCAGCGGCGTGCCGTCCTCGGCTTTGCGCGCCCCATAGAGCGGGTAGCGGTCTACTTCGACGATGAAGGGCGAGACGAACGTCTGCTCGGTGTCGTTGCGCGGGTTGCTGATCGTCGCGCCGCCGGCAGGGCCGCCCAGCGCGTGGAGGTAGGTGATGGTGCTGCCAGGATAGTGCTCGGCGAACCAGTCGCCGATGATCTGCACCCCTTCGGGCGTGAAGATATTGCCGCCGAATAAGCCGCCCGTCGCGATGACACCCTCATCTTTGCCGCGCTGGACAGCATTGGAGGAATCGGTATCGGAAGGGCTGATGCGAATGTCGCCCTTGTTGCTTTCCTGCAGGCTGCCGGTCAGCGTGTCTTCGATCATCACGCCCAGCGTTTGCAGGCTGACGATAGCCGCCACGCCCGCCGCGATGCACAGCAGGGCGAACAGCGTGCGCTGCTTGTTGACGCGCAGATCGTTGAGCGAGTGGCGAACGTAGAACCTGAGTTGTTCGATCATGGCCGCCCCCGCTTAACGCCCGTTGACGGTCACAGGCTTAAGCTCGCCGGTGGAACGCTTGTCTTTCAGCATCCGGATCGCCTCCATCTGCGCGGTGGAACGCGCGTCAACGTCCTGGGCGATCTTGCCGTCCACCAGCGCAACAAGGCGGTCGCACTGCGAGGCCACTTCCATGTCGTGGGTCACGACGATGATCGTCGTGCCAAGCTGCTGCTGCACGTTGCGCAGCGCCTGCAGCACGACCTCGCTCGATTCGGTGTCCAGGTTGCCGGTCGGCTCGTCACAGAGCAGCAACGGCGGCTCGTTGGCCAGAGCGCGGGCCAGGGCCACGCGCTGCTGCTGCCCGCCCGAAAGCTGCGACGGGCGGTGGCCGAGCCGGTCGCCCAGGCCGAGCAGGGTCAGCAGTTCTTTAGCGCGCTTGTTGGGGTTGTGCTTGCGCTGGCGGGCGAACTGCACCGGCAGGGCCACGTTCTCCAGCGCGGAGAGGGTCGGGATGAGGTTGAAGAACTGGAAGACGAAGCCGATCTTCTCGTTGCGCACGCGGGTGAGGGCGCGCTCGTCCAGGTCGGTGATGTCCTGCCCGTCAATGAAGATGCGCCCGTCAGTGGGTGAATCCAGCCCGCCGATCATGCCCAGCAGAGTGGACTTGCCGCTGCCCGACGGGCCGATGATGCCCAGGAACTCGCCGGGGGCGACGCTCAGCGAGACGCCGCGCACGGCGTGCACGACGACCTCGCCCATCTTCAGGTCTTTGCGCAGGCTCTCGGTGCGCACGACGGAGTGGTTGGCTGCTGTTTGAGTCATTGTAGGTTCGCTTTCTGATGTCTCACGTGTGGTACGTGGTGCTTCGCGGCACGGCAGACGCCCGGATCGGGAGCGCGCCGTGAGGCTGCGGGGAACCGCGCCATAACACTATACGCCAGAGAGGGCCGAATGTTGCGGGCGACCAGGCTTTCACCTGGCTTCAAGAGTTCAAGCCAGCGCCCCTGCCCCTCAAGACAAGACCGCCCGAACAGAGTGCGTTCGGGCGCTTACGAAATTGCAGGGATTGTCGGGGTGCCCGGACTTGAACCGGGGACCTCTGCGTCCCAAACGCAGCGCGCTGGCCAACTGCGCTACACCCCGCAGATGGGCGCTAGTATACTCGCCGGGCCGGGCGCTGGCAAGGGTGAGCGAGCGGGTGCTGTGCTAACGTTGCTAACGTTGTCAGCGATTCGCTTGACGCGGGGGCATTGACCTCACCCCCAGCCTTGCTGTGCTCGGCTGGCAAGGCGCGTCAGCGCCGAGCGGGGGTAAGGTAACGTGAAGAGCCACTCCCAGACCACAAACCGGCCTTAGAGCGTGTTTGGTGAGCCGATTTTGTTCCCCCTTCTCCCTCCAGGGGGAGAAGGGGAGCCAAGTACGGGGTTTCCCCTCGCCCCGTTGAGGGAGAGGGGCGCAGGGGTGAGGGGATTTCCATACACGCCCCCTAACACCCATGTGGGACGGAGATATTGGGCAGCGTGTCCAGCGTCGCCGCGTCCAGCGCGTAGCGCAGCGTCAGCGTGCCGGACACGGTGGACGACGTGCGATCCGTCCACAGCAGGTGCACACCGCTCACCGCCGCCGTGACCTCGTAGCGCAGCACAGCGTTAACCTCCGGCGCGAACCACAGGTCTGCCGCCAGCGTCACCGTCCCGCCTGGGCCGGGGTGAATCGCTGGCAGACGGGCGTCGGCGGGGGTGAACGTGTATTGCCAGGCGGGCAGCCCGTCGAGCGTCTGGCGGTGGCCGGTGGGCAGGGCCTGAGCCACGCCGCCGATGACCTGCCCCGCCGACAGATCGGCGATGGCCGCCCCACCGGCCTGCTCGCCGCCGTCTGTGGTACACTGGCCGTTCACGTCCACTGTATAGTAGTCATTGCTGAAGCGCACCCCTTCCAGGCGCAGCCAGGCTTCGCCGGGCAGGAAAGCCCGCCCTTCGATCTCCAGCACCGCGCGCCGCGTCTGCCCTGGCTCGTTGCCCTGCACCTGGACGCTGATTGTCCCCGCCGCCGGCTCGCCCGTCGCGTCGAACACGCCCTCGAAGCTGCCGCTGACGGTGTAGGTCCAGCCAGGGTGGGCGGCCAGCCCGCGTTCGATCGGGTCAAGCGCCAGCGTCGCAAAGCCGGGAGGTGGGGCGTTCTCGGTCAGAAAAACCGCTGTGGGGATGGTCTCCAGGCTGGCCAGCGTGGGCATCACGAAGTTGCTCTCATCGTTGGAAGAGGCGCACGCGGACAGAGCGAGCAGCCCCCCCACCAGCAGGGATACGAGCATTCTATAGGATAGCATGAGGGTGTTTCTCCACACACGTCGCTTACCGATCGGCGCGTGCCAGAATTATAGCGGTTTCATAGGGCTGGGGGTAGCTGCCGGTGCGGGCAGTAAGGGTGGCAATAAGCAAATACAAACTGGCATTTGTTTCGGTTAAAGTGCATCATAATTGACACAAAGCCGTTATGCTGTCATAATTATCTAGAGAGGTTTCTCAATACTCACCAAAGACGGCCCAGCCTATATGGACGCCAAGTCATCCAGGGGGTAGGGAGCTTGCGTGCAGAGGGCATGACTGTCACATTTTACTGCCCTGCGACCAGTTAGGGCACTTGCTGTTTGCCAGGCACCAGGCGAAAGAAGGGACCGACGCATGCCCGCGCTACTCGAATATGTCACCGAGACCACGTATCCGCTCTTCGAGCAAAAGCTCCGCGACAAGCCGCTCATTCTGATCTACCCCCGGCACCGCAGCCGCACCGCGCTGGTCGCTATGCTGCTCGATGTCTATGCGCACCAGGTGGTCTATTACGCCCTCGGCACGGACGATGCCTCCCTGACGGACTGGCTGCGCCATATGGCCGCTAACCTGGCCTCTACGACCTCCTTCGGCGGCCAGACGCGCGCCGCGCTCGACGCCAAAGCCAGCCCCGAAGACCTGGCCAGCGCCCTGGTCGCTGACCTGGCCGCGCTGCGGCGTGATCAGTTTCTGCTGCTGCTCGACCAGTTCGATAACCTGACCTTCGACGCGGCAGCCGACCGCTTCTTCCGCGCGCTGGCCGGCAAGCTGCCCGATCATGTGCAGATCGTGATCAACGCGCGATTGCTCAGCGTGCAGCCCTGGAACGACCTGCTCCATGCCGGGCAGGCCGAGGTAGTGGGCAATGACCGGGCCATCGCCGGAGGTATCTTCGGCGACCAGCCGGGGCGTGGCCAGCTTGAGGTCTTCGCTCTGTCCGGCGGGCATGTGTACATGGACGGGCGCCCGGTCATCAGTTGGGAAGGTTCGCTGCCCAAGCACCTGTTTTACTTCTTCGTGGATCACCCGATGGTCACGCGCGACGAGATCTTCAGCGTCTTCTGGCCCAAGATGTCGGTCAAGGAGGCGACGAACGTCTTTCACGTCACCAAGCGCAAAATCTCCGAGCGACTGGGCCACGAACTGACCAATTACCAATCCGGCTTCTACGTCCCATCGCCGAGGCTGAGCATCCACTACGACACGAGTCTGTTCGAGCGGGCCATTGACGCCGCCATCGAGTTCGAGACGGACGCCCCCGCCCTGTGGTACAAGGCCATCCAGCTTTACCGCTCGCCCTTCCTGCCCACGATCACCATGCCCTGGGTGGAACAGCGTCGCCAGGAATTGCAGAGCAAGTACGCTCAGGCGTTGATCGGGCTGGGCCGCTACCATCGCGGGCTGGGCGAGATGGATCAGGCGCTCGGCTACCTGCTGCGCGCCCTGCGCGAAAAGCCCGATTGGGAAGACGTGCACCGCGACGTGATGATGATCTACTACCAGCAGGGGCGCATTGATGACGCGGTGGCCCAGTACCGCCAGTTGGAGCGCACGCTGGCCCGCATGTTCAAGATCGCGCCCAGCAAAGAGACGCGCCACCTCTTCGACGTGATCCGCGCCAAGTAGTGGCACGCGCATGGTCTCGTCCTGTGCTCAGAACACGGCGTCGTCCCATCGTGCGGGCGGCGCCGTGATTTGTCTGGCCGCGCAGATGCATCCCGCCAACCAGCCATGACTCGCGCCCCGTACCCCGCCAGGTCAGAGATCGCGCGCCACGTCGCCGACGGGCCGCACACGCTCACCGTCGAGGTCATCCGCGACCGGCGGCTGCGCACGTCGGCCCGCTGGACGCTGCACGGCGAGACGCTCCAGGTGCGCGCGCCGGCAACACTGCCGCGCAAGCAGCTTGATGAACTGCTCGATAAGATCGTCGCGCGCGTGCTCAAGGAGCGCGACCGCGCCCGCCGCCGCAGTGACGCTGGCCTGGAGCGCCGCGCCCGCCGCATCAACCGCGCGTACTTCGCCGGGGAGCTACACTGGCACTCGATCCGCTGGGTGGACACCATGCAGCACCGCCTGGGAAGCTGCACCAACGGCGGCAGCACCGATGGCGTTATCCGCATCAGCGACCGCATCAGAGAGTGGCCGGCCTACGTGGTGGATTATGTGATCGCCCATGAACTGGCGCACCGCCGCCACCCCAACCACAGCGCCGACTTCTGGGCCTACCTGGCCCGCTACCCGCACACCGAGCGCGCGCGGGGCTTCATCGAGGGCTTCGCCTACGCCCAGCGCGCCGACCCCGACGACCTGCTCTAGCGCGTGGTGTGCACTCCTCAACCCCTATCCCTCGGCCCCTTTCCCCGCAAGCAGGGAAAGGGGAGGGACTACAGGGTGGGGTC
>CAYNHD010000083.1:0-1952 GCA_964396775.1 uncultured Thermoflexus sp.
GGGAGGGACTTCAAGAGCAGGCCTTTTCTCCCTTCCCTCGCTTGCGGGGGAAGGGTCGGGGATGGGGGTAAAGATACTTATCAAATGGCCCCTGAGTCATCCCCCCGGCGAAACGAAAAGTCCCCGCTCTGCACAGGGCGGGGACGTGATGGCACGCTATGTCACAATCGTGGCAGGCGAAGGCGCAAACGTCAGGGCTGGCCCGGACGACTTACTCCTCCCATTCCTCCTCGTCCCACTCCTCTTCCTCCTTAACCCCTGCACTGGCGTAATCCAGTGTCGGCGGGCGCAGGTCAATGACTTCCAGGAGTGTGTCACATTCCGGGCAGTCCACCAGGTCCCATACTTCAACATTGTCCCGCAACTGCACCCAAGCGTTGCACGATGGGCAGCGCGCGCGAATCTTGCCCTTCGGACTGCGCTGCTGGCCCCCAGCCTTTCGGTCAAACAAGTCGTTCTTCATTCCTGCTGCTCAACAGTGTGCAAAGGCGGATGAGACACGCTATGCAGCGATATAGCACGAATCCGACGGCGTGTCAATCGCTTTGCCCAGGCGTTTTGCCTGAATCGAGGAGAACTGGCGAGTTTGGGCGGTGTCTCCCAAGAGGCTTGCTCCCCGGTGATTATTTTGCGGCTGTTATGACTTGACTTTTCGGTATACCTAAAATATAATCTCTACCAGTAATGATTCTGGTGTTTCTGTCCTCTGAAATCCTTGTGAAGACAGGCACATGACTCTGAACGTTGATCCTGACCACAAGCAGTCTGCCCGGCGCACTCTGGCTGACCTGCAACCCGGCGACACCGCCGAGGTTGTTGCCCTGCACAGCGAGGGCGCCGAGCGCCGCCGGCTGATGGACCTGGGCATCGTGCCTGGCACGCGCATCACTGCCGAGCTACGCAGCCCGCTCAACGACCCGGTGGCCTACCGGGTGCGCGGCGCGCTGATCGCCCTGCGCCAGAGCCAGGCCGTTCAGATTGAGATTCGCAGCCCTGCACCGGAGATACTCTCATGACGATGACCACCAACACCCTGCCTGGGTCGGCCTGCGCGACCTGCTCCATGAACCGCCACCTGGCGCGTCTGGGCGTCAGGATGGACTCGTGGGACTATGTGGTGGCCCTGGCGGGCAACCCCAACACCGGCAAGAGCACCGTCTTCAACGTGCTGACCGGCCTGCGCCAGCACACAGGCAACTGGCCGGGCAAGACTGTGGCGCGGGCCGAGGGCGGCTTTGAGTACGGCGACAAACGCTACAAGATCGTAGACCTGCCCGGCACCTATTCGCTGCTGGCCGCCAGCGCCGACGAGGAGATCGCCCGCGACTTCATCCTCTTCGGCCAGCCGGACGTGACGGTGATCGTCGTGGACGCCACGCGCCTGGAGCGCAACCTCAACCTGGCGCTGCAAGTGCTGGAGATCACCGACAAGGCGGTGGTGGCGCTCAACCTGATGGATGAGGCGCGGCGGCACAGGCTCTCTGTGGATCACCGGCGGCTGGCGCGCGACCTGGGCGTGCCCGTCGTCCCGCTGACCGCGCGGCGCGGCGAGGGCATGGGCGAGCTATTGCAGATGGTGCACGGCGTGGCGACTGGCGAGATCAAGCCGCGCCCGCACCGCCTGGCCTCCACCCGCGACTCGGCGCTGGACCGCGCCCTCGGCCAGCTTGTGGCACGCATTGAAGCGGCCTTCCCTGGGCTGCCCAATGCCCGTTGGGTGGCGTTGCGCCTGCTCGACGGCGACGCCTCGATTGAGAACGCCATCCGCGATGGCAGCCTGGGCGACCTGTCGCGCGGGTTGCAAACGGCTCCCGTCGCCGAGCGGCTGGCCCTGGCGGAGGCCACCTCATGAGCGACCCGGCTGCCGACCTCCTGCAGACGGCGCGGGCGCTGCGGGCGGAGGTGGGCGCGGGGCTGCACGACCAGCTTGCCGAGGCGCTCTACACCGACGC
>CAYNHD010000083.1:2052-11919 GCA_964396775.1 uncultured Thermoflexus sp.
AGCGGCGTGCTGATAGACGGGGCGTACCTGGCCGGGGCGTGGGTGATCAGCGTGATGCTGCCGCCGATGGCGATCTTCTTCCCGCTGTTCACGCTGCTGGAGGACTTCGGCTACCTGCCGCGCGTGGCCTTCAACCTGGATCGTCTGTTCAGCCGGGCGGGCGCACACGGCAAGCAAGCCCTCTCGATGACGATGGGCTTCGGCTGCAATGCGGCGGGTGTGGTCGCCACGCGGGTCATTGACAGCCCGCGCGAGCGCCTGATCGCTATCCTCACCAACAACTTCGCCATCTGCAACGGGCGCTGGCCGACGCTGATCATGGTCTCGACGATCTTCATCGGCAGTGCCGTGCCGGCGGCGCTGGCCGGGCTGGTCTCGGCGGCGGCGGTGGTGGGCGTCGCCGTGCTGGGCGTGCTGCTGACCTTCGCCGTATCGTGGTTCCTCTCGCGGACGATGCTCAAAGGCGAAGCGTCCGTCTTCAGCCTGGAACTGCCGCCCTACCGCCCGCCGCGCATCTGGCAGACGCTCTACACGTCGGTCATTGACCGCACGCTGATCGTGCTCTGGCGCGCGGTGACGATGGCTTTCCCGGCGGGCGTGGTCATCTGGACGATCTCCAATGTGCACGTCGGCGGGGGGAGCGCCGCCGAACACCTGGTGAATCTGCTGGATGGCTTCGGCTGGCTGCTGGGGCTGAACGGCGTGATCCTGCTGGCCTACATCGTGGCCATCCCCGCCAACGAGATCATCATCCCTACCATCCTCATGCTGACCGTGCTGACGGCGCGACTCTCTGGCGTGGGCGAGGGCGCGGGAGTCATGTTCGAGCTGGAGTCGGGCGGCGCCATCCGCGACATCCTGCACGCGGGCGGCTGGACGACGCTGACGGCGATCAACCTGATGCTCTTCAGCCTGATCCACAACCCGTGCAGCACGACCATCCTGACCATCTACCACGAGACGCGCAGCCTCAAGTGGACGGCGGTGGCGACGGCCCTGCCGCTGTTGCTGGGCGTGCTGGTCACCTTCACCCTGGCGACCGCTGCGCGCCTGCTCGGCTGGGCGTGAGGGCGGGGGTTGGGCCGAAGTCTGGTTCTTGGCCGGGCGCTGCCGTTGTAGGGGAGGGTTTCAAACCCTCCCCTACGGGAACGCTTGGATCGGCAGGTTTGCGCAGGGGCGTATCGCGATACGCCTCTGCGGGCCGGGACGCAGGACAGACCGTACTGATGGACAAAACAGCACCGCCGGCTACATAGCCGGCGGCGTGTTTCCATGCAAGAAGGGCGCGACCGCGCCGCGCTCACTTGCCCGCGACTTTGGCGTAGGCGTTGCGCACCATCGTCAGCAGTTCGTCGAAGGCTTCGTCGCTCACCGGCGTGTCCTCGGCGGCGGCGATGGCGTTGATCTCGACGACGATGGTCTCTTCCTGGAACAGGGCATAGCGCACCAGCGCCGTCTGGCCGACAGTCGCCGTCGCTCTTTGTGGGGCGCGGTCCCGGTCGAGCGCCAGACCGTCGAGCCGTAGCTCGCGCTCGCGGGTGACGAACGCTACCTGGGCAGCGTCAACGCCGGGATGCGCCTCCACGACGATGTAGGCCAGCGCGTCGTCCGGCCCCTCGTAAACCATCGTCACGTGACCTTTGCTGGCTACCGTGCTCGCCAGCAGCTTGACCGTCTCCCGGTCGTCGCGCTCCCAGTCGCCCACTTCTGCCGGCAGATAGGCGACCAAATCATCGGCGCGGGCGCGCGGGCTGCTGCCGCAGGCCGTCAGCAGGGCGCTGAGCAGCGCGATCAGGGCGATCAGGAGAAGTGCACTCGCTCGTTTCACCGGTTCTCGCTCCTGGGGGAGGCTGCCCCCTCATGCTCGCCCAGGTAGGCGGCCCGAACCATCTCGTTCTCGCGCAGCGCCGCCGCCTCGTCGGACAGGATGATCCTGCCCGTTTGCAGCACGTAGCCCCGGTTGGCGACCGCCAACGCCATGAGCGCGTTCTGCTCGACGAGCAGGATAGTCGTGCCCTGCTCGTTGAGATACTTGACGATGCGAAAGATGTCGCGCACCAACAGCGGAGCCAGCCCCATCGAAGGCTCGTCCAGCAGCAGGATGCGCGGGTGCCCCATCAGGGCGCGGCCAATGGCCAGCATCTGTTGCTCGCCGCCGGAGAGCGTGCCGCCGTACTGTTTCTGGCGCTCTTTGAGGCGGGGGAACGTCTCGAAGACGAATTCCAGGTCGCGGGCGATGCCGTGCACGTCGTGACGGCTGTAAGCGCCCATTTCCAGGTTTTCCATCACCGTCAGGCGCTGGAAGATTTTGCGCCCCTCCGGGGACTGCACCACGCCGCGACTCATGATGACGTGCGGCGGCAGGTAGGTGATGTCCTCGTCGCGCAGCAGCACGCGCCCTTGCGCCGCGCGGACAATGCCGCAGATCGTGTTGAGCGTGGTCGTCTTGCCCGCGCCATTGCCGCCGATCAGCGTGACGATCTCCCCTTCCTCGACCGAGAGCGAGATGCCCTTCAGGGCGTGAATCTTGCCGTAGTAGGTGTGCAGGTTCTCGACTTCTAACAGCGCCATGTTCGCGCTCCTTTGGGCAGTTATCGCTACGTGGCCAGCAGGTTGACGTCCACTTCCTCGGCTGCGGTGCCCAGGTAGGCCTCGATCACCAGCGGGTCGCGCTGCACGTAGTCTGGCGTGCCCTCGGAGATTTTGCGCCCGTAGTCGAGCACGGTCACCTGGTCGGAGATACCCATGACCACGCGCATGTCATGCTCGATCAGCAGCACCGTCAGGTCGCGCTCATCGCGCAGGCGGCGGATGAAGCGCATGGTATCTTCGGTTTCCTGGGGGTTCATACCAGCGGTCGGCTCGTCGAGCAGCAGCAGACGGGGATTGCTGGCCAGGGCGCGGGCGATCTCCAGGCGGCGCTGGCTGCCGTAGGCCAGGTTGGTCGCCAGCACGTCGGCAAAGTCGGCCAGGCCCACGAAATCCAGCAGCGCGTAGGCATGGGCCAGCGTTGCCTCCTCCTCGATGTTATTCAGCGGCAGCCGCAGCAGCGCCCCCATGGGGGTGCTGCGCAGGCCGGGATGCACGCCGACCATCACGTTTTCGAGCACAGTCATGCCCTGGAACAGGTGGATGTTCTGGTACGTGCGGGCGATACCGCGCGCCGTCACCTGGTCTGGGCGCAGGCCCTGGATGGGGTGGCCGAGGAAGCGAATCTCGCCTTCTTCGGGCGTGTAAAAGCCGCTGACGCAGTTGAAGAAAGTCGTCTTGCCGGCACCGTTGGGGCCGATCACGCTGGCGATCTGGTTGGGCATGATCGTCAGGTCCAGATCGCTCACAGCAACCAGGCCGCCGAACCGCTTGGTGACGTTGGTAGCTTGCAGGACGGGCGTGCCGCTCGTCTGGCCGGTCATGCCTCGCCTCCTTCTTGCCGGTAATGGCTGTGCGTGAGAGCGCGTGCGCGCTCGCGAAGCTGGACGACAGGCGCTGGCAGCAACCCTTCGGGCCGCAGGATGACCATCGCCACCAGCACCGCGCCGAAGACCATGATGCGGTACGTCTCAAGCTGGCGCAGCACCTCCGGCACCCCGATCAGGGCGACGGCGCCCATGATCACGCCGGGCACGCTGCCCATGCCGCCGATGATGACCAGGCTGAGCACCTCGATGGACACGTCCAGCCGGAAGTCGCTGGGGTAGATATTGCGCTGGCGGGCGGCGAACAACACGCCCCCGATGCCCGCAAACGCCGCGCCAATGGCGAACGCCGTCAGCTTGGACTGCACCAGATGGATGCCCATTGACTGGGCGATGTCCTCGTCGCTCTTCATCGCGCTCCAGGCGCGACCCGTGCGCGACTGCTTGAGGCGCAGCGAGAAGAAGGCGATCACCCCCACGCCGATCAGCACCAGGTACACCATCGAGAGATACCCCACGCCGCCTGTCGCGCCTTCGGGCAGGGGCCGGGGAATCTCCAGCACGCCCTGCGGCCCGCCGGTATAGTCGCGCAGGTTGGTGAAGAGCAGACGGATGATCTCCCCGAAGCCGAGCGTCACGATGGCCAGATAGTCACCGCGCAGGCGCAGGACGGGAATGCCCAGCGCAATGCCGGACAGCCCGGCTACAATCGTGCCAATGATGATGCCCACCAGGAACGGCGAGGTGCTGGCGAATAGCCGGTCGTAGAGGCCCGTCCCTTCGAGCAGCGAGGCCACCAGCGCGCTGAGCAGGATGGCCGTCACCGTGATCAGCGCGGTCATGTTGCCACCCGGACGCCCCGAGTAGGACACGAGCGGGCGCTGGTGCTCCCAGGGCCGGCGCTCTGCCGGCGGGCGACGCCGCCACAGCCTGATCCCCAGGTAGACGACCACCAGGGTGACGATCACGGTGATCGGCACCCAACCGGCCAGCTTGACCACCATCTCGTCGTTGCCGGCGAATTTCAGGCTGGCGGGCTGGCCGTCTGCGCCAGCCTCCATCTGGTTAGATGAAAGGAAGGCATACGAGTACGCGCCGAGGGCGAAGAAGGCCACATAGCCCAGGTCGAGCAGACCCGCGTAGCCCACCACGATATTCAGCCCCAGACCGAGCATGACGTTGATGCCCACGATGGTCATCACGTCGTTCTGGCCCTGGTTGAGGTAAAGCGGCATGAGCAGCACGGCCAGGATCGCCCCTGTGCCGGCGAACTGCGTCTCAAAGCGACCGGGCGTGCGCAGCCTCAGGATATTCTGCACGGCCAGCAGCGCGCCGACCACCAGCGTGAGCACGACGCTGATCGTCTCGCTGCCGCCCAGCGCCTTCGATGTCGCCAGGAAGTACGTGCGGCTGCCGACGATCCGCCACAGGCCCAGGCCCATCATCACCGCGACGATCCCCAGGCAGAGCGCCAGCCGCGCCCTGTAGCTCAGGCCGGAATCAGTGGGCCGCGCGGCGCGCACGGCCACCAACCCAAACAGGATGATGGCGAAGCCGATCAGCAGTTGGACTTCCTGCGCGCTTCCGCCCAGGTTGAGGATGGGATTGATCGTGCTGTACGAGCCGGTCGCCGCCCGGTACGTGCCATGACCGACGGTCAGCCACAGCAGCGCAAAGAAGGCCAGCGGCAACAGCAGCACGCCGATATGCGCCTGGGGGCTGGTCGCCAGATAGGCCCGCGCCCGCTTCCAGGTCTGTCCCAGCCGGGCTACGGTGAAGACCCAGGCCAGCAGCGTCCCCAGGACGCCCGCCAGGATCAGCACGATCAGGAAGCCGTAGAAGCCGCCGATCACCAGATTGATGTCCACCAGTTCCAGGCCCGTCTCAGAGTCGAAGGTCAGGCGCATGGGGTTGGTGCGCAGCGGCTTACCTTCCGGGTACGCGCCGGTGAGCGGATCGCGTGGCGGGTTGGCGAATAGCTCGCTAGCGGGCACGCCGGAGAGCACGGTCATGGTTTGGGGTGTCACCGAGTAGAAATAGTCGGTGACTTTGACGTTGCGCTCTTGCCAGCGATTGATGAGCGCCATAAACAACAGCACCAGCAGGGCTGCGGCCAGGCCCATCGCCAGGGCGTTGCGCAACAGATGCCCAAGCCCATATGCGCGCAGGCGGCGCGCCAGGCGCACCCCGAAGACCAGCGCGACCAGCAGAATTGCCAGCAGAGCGATGTTGCTCAGGTTGACCGGAATGCCCAGCAGGATCAGGAAGTTGACGATCAACCCGACGATGAGGCCGGAGATGATCCCTGTGCGCAGCGAGGCGACGAACTGTCGGATGCGTGTCTGAAGCATGGTCTACACCTTCTTTTCCGCCAGCACTTCGCCGAAGATGCCTGTGGGCCGGAAGATCAGCACCAGCACCAGCAAGCTGAAGGCGATCACGTCTTTGTATTCGGCATTAATGCCGAGCATGGTCGGCCCCAGCGCCTCGACCAGCCCCAGGAAGAACCCGCCGAACATCGCGCCGGGGATGTTGCCGATGCCGCCCAGCACCGCCGCTGTGAAAGCCTTCAGGCCGGGGATGAAGCCCGCCCGGAAGTTGAACGACTGGTTGTGGAAGCCCATCATGACGCCCGCCGCGCCCGCCAGCAGCGCGCCGAGGGCGAACGTGATGACGATGACCTGGTTCACATCCACACCCATCAGCGCCGACGTGGGCTTGTCTTCGGCCACAGCGCGCATGGCGCGCCCGGTCTTGGAACGCTGCACAAACGTGTAGAGCAGCACCATGAGCACCAAGGAGACGACGACGACGATGATCCCCGTCTTGGTGACAGGGATGGTACCCAGGTCGCCAATTTGCACGTTGATGGTGCCGTCAATCAGCTTGGGGCGGCTGTAGGCTCGCTTGGCGGGGCCGAAGACGTTGAGCATGGCCTGCTGCAGGAAGAAGGAAGCGCCGATGGCGCTGATCAGCGGGATCAGGCGAGGTGCCCCGCGCAGCGGGCGATAGGCGATGCGCTCCACAGTGATCGCTACCAGCATGGAGACGATCATGCCCACCGCCACCACGAACAGCAGCGCCACCACGGTGGTGACCACTTCGTAGACGTGCGGGGCAAAGCCGCCCAGGGCCTGCAGCAGCCCGTAGCCGACCAGCGCGCCGATCAGAAAGCGGACGGGCAGGCTGAACAGCGTGAGGAACCAGGTGGGGTCTGGCTCAGCGGCGCGGGCGGTGTGCTTGCGCCCGGCGCGCGCCGCCAGAGTCTCCAATGGCAAGAACAGCACGGCGAACAGCAAGGGGAGCAGCACCGCCGCGACGCTGGCTGCGCCCACTTCGAAGGTGCCGCCGCCCAGGTTTAGCACGTAGGCCAGGGCGAACCACCCGCCGAATGTGCCCATGACCAGCACTTCGCCATGCGCGAAGTTGATCATGAACAGAATACCGTAAACCAGGGTGTAGCCCAGGGCGACGAGGGCGTAGACGCCGCCCAACACCAGGCCGTTGACCAGTTGCAGGCCCCACAGCGTGATCGGGTAGCGCGCCGGGTCGGCCTCGACCACGCTGGCCACACGCATTGACAGCAACAGGAAGAAGATAACGCCCAGATAATTGATGAAGAGCCGGGTGGATGAGACGACCTCTTCACTGCGCGACCGGCTGTACACGGTAGCAGCCAGCCCGACCAACCCCACCGCAGCGTAGGCCCACAAGAAGCTGCCCAATCCATCGCCCACCGTCTTGTAGATGTCATCCGCCGGGGTGCCAAACAGCCCGGCAACGTGGGCGATCACCCAGAAGATGCGCACGGTGGCGATCAAAGCCCCCCAGCCGAAATACTGGCTGCTGAGCCGATCGGCGTCGAGAGTGATGCGCCCTAAGCGGCGAGCCTGTGTGACATGCGCCATGGTGATCCTCCATCTGCAGGCGTGCCGCAGCCCGCGCTGCCGGTAAGACAAGGGGATGTAGGTGAGAAAGCGCCGTAGGACATGTAGGAATGTATGCGTGCGCGCCTAAGGTGAAAAATTGTACCAGCGCCATAACAGAATCTCCAATTATGGCGCTGGCTGCGATTAACTGATTGTGGGGCAGGCTCAGAGGGCGTGTGCAAAGGTTCTCCGTGACTCGCCTGGCACTGGGCGAGGTGAGGTCCCGTAGGGCGTATTGCAGTACGCCCCTAGGGGGGCGCAGCAAGAGCAACGCCCCTACCTGAGAGGCCGTTTGAGAGGTATCTTTACCCCCATCCCCGGCCCTTCCCCCGCAAGCGAGGGAAGGGAGAAAGGACTGCTCTTGAAGTCCCTCCCCGCCTGCGGGGAGGGATTTAGGGTGGGGTTGCAGGCCTCTTCAAATGGCCTCTGACAGGTTTTGCACGCACCCGGCACAACCCCCTGACTCGCCGGGGACTACTCGACTTCCATCTCCAGTAGGTCTTCCGGCACTTCCATCGCCACCCACTCTCCGTCTTCCACCAGATAGATCTCGAAAACGCTCGCGCCGCAGTCACCGATCTCGGAGCAGCTCAGAGTACCGGTCAGACCTTCGTAGTCTTTGGTATTGCGCAGCGCCGTGATCAGGGCCTCGCGGTCAATGACCAGGTTACCCTCGCTGTCAATCTCCGAGGCGGCGTCAATCGCAAGGGCGATCATACCTGTTGCGTCGGCGGCGTGGTAGTGGAACGGGCCGAGGAAGTCAGTGGTCGGGTTCATGCCGAACAGCTCCTCATAGCGGGCGTCCCACTCCTCGATAGGCTGGATGGGCGGGAAGCTGGCGTAGACGCCTTCAGAGGCAGCGCCAGCGCCGTCAATCGTCGCCTGGCCGAAGATGCCATCCGGCCCGAAGAAGATCACATCCTGCAGGCCGACGTCGTTCTTCTGCGGGATCAGCAGCACGGCTGCCTGCTCATAGCCGCCGAAGAAGATCACGTCCGGGGCCAGCGGCACCAGCGGGGTGAGCACCGGGCGGTAGTCCTGGGACTCCACGTCAATGCCTTCGAAGGCCACTACTTCGCCACCGAGCCGTTCGAACTCATCGGCGACGGCGCGGGCCAGGCCCAGACCGTAGGTGTCGTTGTCGTGCAGCGCGGCCAGCTTGCGCGCGCCCAGAATCTTGTAGATGTAGTTGGCATCAAACACGCCCTGCACGCTGTCAAGCGGGGCGACGCGGTTGATGACGGTCAGCCCGCGCGCGGTCACTTCCGCCGCCGTGGCGCTGGGCGACATCATGGCGATGCGCGCTTCTTCGTACACGTTGGAAGCGGCGACAGTGGCCCCGGAGCAGATGTGCCCGACGACGGCCACAACCTGTGGGTCGGAGGCGATGCGGTTGGCCACGGTAGTGGCCTCGTCACCGGTGCAACGGTCGTCCTCGACGAACATCTCGATCTCGAAGCCCTTGATGCCACCGGCTTCATTGATGAAGGAGGCGGCGGTCTGGGCGGCCTGAGCGATGTCGAGACCGAACTCAGGGATGTTTGTCGTCAGGTCGGTCGCGATGGCGATCTTGATCTTCTCACCGGGCTTGACGATCACTTGGCCGCCGTCCTGGGCCTGCACCGGCAGGGTGCCCACGACGAGCAGGACGCTGACCAGCAGGAAAAGGAACCGAAGGGACTTGCTCTTAGGCATGGTGTCTCTCTCCTCAAACTAGACAAACTCAGCGGACAGTGGGGCAGTGTGTGACATTAGTTTTGCAAGCGAAAGACCGTTGAGCCGTGCGGCTGTCCGGTAAGGTGTTGGTCTCGTCAGCACAGATACAGAGGCACCTCCTTCCGCAGCACTGCCAGGTCAGCGCGACGAGTACGAACACGAAAGCCGGTCCCAACGCGGGCGCGCCAGGCAGCCCGTCGCGGACCTGTAGGGAGTAAGATTTAAGAAAGGATGGCTAATGGTACCCACACTACTCAAGTTTTGCCAAACCCAAGATGTTACAACCCTGGCCTGGCGCAGCCCTTGCCCGTCAGGATACGGCAAGGGCAATTGTACGGCACGCCGCCAGCGAGCATTTGGTGAAATTGCACAAGGGCGCGGGGCAGACTTCGGGAGTCTGCGCAGACATCCGAAGCCAGATGTCTGGGTGCGCCCCTCCGTCGGGCGCGGCGGGGTTAAGTCCCCTCTCCGCGTGTGATACTGTTGGCGAAATGCCCCCGTAGGGACGTATTGCAATACGCCCCTGGAAGCACAGCAGCGCAGCGCCCCTACGAAACCAGCGCATGTTTAGTTCGCTAACAGTATCACGAGGGGGGAAGGGAGAAAAGCGTACCCGCCAGGCCCCTCCGTCCTTGTGGGGGAGGGGTTGGGGGTGGGGGGAAACAACTTCCCACATGGTCTCTGAAGGGTCTTTGCTCTTCTCCGCGCTCTCTGCGCCTCGGCGGTGACAGATTTCGCATATGCCCTGCGCCGGGTCCACGAACAAGTTGTTGGGCAATCGTCAGAATGCCCCTATCCCCCGGCCC
>CAYNHD010000084.1:0-8316 GCA_964396775.1 uncultured Thermoflexus sp.
CTGGGCGTGTACCTGTGGAAGTTCTACCTGAAGGTCTTCTTCAACCCGTCGCTGATGGTCGTGCTGGGAGTGGCCTTCCTGCTCTTCCTGGGCAGCGTCAACATCATAGATGCCGAGGATCGGGTTCAGCCCTATTTCTTCCCGGCTTCGGCGCTCTCATTACTGGTAGCGACGCTGGTGGGGCACCAGTTCGCCATTGTGGTCAGCGTCTTTTTCGCGGCGATGGCCGGGCTGGTGACGGGGAATTCGCTGGAGTTCACCCTCCTGATCGGGCTGACAGGGACGGTCGGCGTGCTCAGCCTGGATCGCACCGAGCGGCTCAACGCCTATTTCGTGGCCGGCCTGGCTGTGGCCGCCTGCGGAATCTGCACGGCGCTGTTCTTTGCCCTGCGCGGCGAGAGCGCGCCAGACCCGGTTGTGGTGCTCTCTCAGGTGATTGGCTCGTTCGTCAACGGGCTGCTTTCGGCGGCGGTGGGGCTGGCTGCGCTCTATGTGACCAGCAACGCCCTGAACATCCCGACCAGCCTGAAGCTCGTCGAGCTGATGCAGCCCAATCACCCGCTGTTGCAGCGGCTGTTGCGCGAAGCGCCGGGCACTTACCAGCACAGCCTGCAAGTGGCGAATCTGGCCGAGCTGGGCGCGCAGCGCGTGAACGCCAACGCCCCCCTGGTGCGCGTGGCAGCGATGTACCATGATGTGGGCAAGATTCTCAACCCGCATTTCTTCGTGGAGAACCAGGTTGACGGCGTGAACCCGCACGATGCGCTCAACGATCCATTGCAGAGCGCCCGGATCATCATCGGTCATGTCAGCGAAGGGCTGCGCCTGGGCCGCCAGTATCGCCTGCCCTGCCGCATTCGCGAGTTCATCGCCGAGCATCACGGCACGACCCAGGCCCTCTACTTCTACCGTAAGGCGCAGGAATTGGCCGGCAACCCGGAGACGGTGGACCCCCGCGATTTCACCTATCCTGGGCCGCGCCCGCAGACGCGCGAGACGGCGATCCTCATGCTGGCTGACGGGTGCGAGAGCAGCGTGCGCGCGCGCCGCCCTCAGTCCAAAGAGCACATCGAGGAGACGGTCAACTACATCTTCGACGAGCGCCTGGGCATGGGCCAACTGGACGAGAGCGGGCTGACGCTCAATGACCTCCACGCCCTGCGTGAGACGTTCCTGGCGGCATTGCAAGGCGTCTTCCATCCGCGCATCGCCTATCCGGGCACGCCGTCGCAGAAGGCGCTTCCGGCGGAGAGTGCGGCCCCGGCAGCCGGGTCGGAGCCGGTTGCGCCGCCGGTGGGAGAAGCGCCGGTGCCTGCGACGGGCCAGGAGACGCACGACAAACGGGAAGCGGGCAAACAGGGCAGGGAACAGCCAGCGCCGGGCAACTCGGCTCCGGCCCCCAAGAAGACCAGCACGGCGGAACGAAAAGCAGCAGCGAAGGACGGGGGCGATGGTGAGGCGCGCGATTAGCCTGGTGCGACAGGTTACGCCAGGGCAGCGGCTCCCCGTGCGGCGGCTGAAGCAGGCGGCGGCGTGGGTGCTGGATCGTCACAGCGTCTCGCCGGGAGCAGGACTGAGCATCGTGGTGACGGATGATGAGACGGTGCGCCAGTTGAACCGCCAGTACCGCCAGATTGACGCGCCGACGGACGTGCTCTCGTTCCCTGCGGGGGAGGCGGGCGCGCCGCCCGGCGACGAGCTGCCCTATCTGGGCGACCTGATCCTGGCGCTGCCGACCATTCAGCGACAGGCCGAACGCGAAGGACACTTGGTGAGCGACGAACTCACCCTGGCTGTCGTCCACGGGACGCTGCACCTGCTGGGGTACGATCACGATACGCCCGCGCGCCAGGCCGCAATGTGGGCGGCCCAGGCTGAGGCGCTGCGGGCGATGGGCGTGGGCATCCGCGTGCCCGAATTCGAGTTCCCGGCAGATGTCGAGCCGGACTCTGGCGGCGAGAGGTAGCTCTAGCGGCGCTGCAAGAAAGGGGAAAGGGCTGTGCGTTACTATCGGCGATCCAGGCTGCGCTCAAGTCGCGGGCATGTGCGCATGGACTCCTCGGCTCCCTGGTTTGGGCCTGCGTTGGGGGTAGGCGCGGCGATTGTGGGAGTGATTCTGCTCATCCTGTTGATCTCGCAGGTGGTGCTGCCCGCTTTTGAGGACGAAGAAGAGCCAACCCACAACCGGACATGGTTGGAGTTCAAATGGACGAGCGAGCCGTTCAGCCCGGATGCCGTGCAAAGCCTGGGCGAGCGGCTGGCGGAGCACAGCATTGATCGCGTGTACGTCGAAGCGGCAGCGTGGCTCTCCGACGGAACGCTGCTCTACGGGGACTATGCGGCGCAGTTTGGCCAGGCGCTGCGCCAGGCGTACCCAAAGGTGGAGATTCTGCTCTGGCTGCGCATGACCGCCGAGCAGATCGCCAACGCAGACCAGCGCGAGCAAGTGGTGGAGTTGGCGCGCACGAGCGTGCGCGAGTGGGGGTTCGATGGCGTGCAGCTTAACGGCTTTGGCGTGGTAAGCCAGAGCGAATCGTATGTCACGTTGCTGCGCGCACTGGGCGACGCACTGGGCGGGGAGGTGCTGCTTTCGGTGACTGTCCCGCCCGACCGCATCCCGGCAGACCCCGATGTGCCGGCGAGCGCGGCGGGTGTGCCGGAGCTAACCTGGGATGTGGGCTACAAGCAACAGGTAGGCTTGCTCAACGTGGATGAAGCAGTGATCATGGCTCACGCCAGCGGGCTGGAGGACGCCGCCGAGTACGAGACATGGGTGGCCTACCAGGTGGAGAGCTACGTGCAGGCGTTCGCCAGCCTGGGTCGCCCACCAGACCTGATCGTGGCCCTGCCCACGTATGACGCCGCGCCAGAGCACAACCCGGCGGTGGAGGATGTGCGCGCGGCGGCGCGGGGCACGCATGAGGGGATCAAGCGGGCCGGCGAGGGCGCGAAGCTGGTCAAGGGCACCGGTCTGTACGAGTACAAGACGACCGATTCCCTGGAATGGCAGCTTTTCGCGGAGCACTGGCTGGGCAAGAAGAAGTGAGGCTCACGGTAGGTTCAGCAGGGCGCGCGGGATGGGCGAAGGCTCATCCCGCGTTTTCTTTTGGCCGGGGTGATCACCCCGGACTGTGGGCGCTGCTGGCGACAAGTGGCATTTGTCGCACTACGAAGTGCCGAGTGTCCGGTTCGCTCCCGGCGCGAAACCTCTATACTGAGTATAAGTTACAGAAATCACAACAGCCCTGATCGGTGGTACGGTTGTCCTGGGTAAACCCGGTGACGGCAGGCCGATCAGATCAGATGATCTGGATGGTGTGCACGGCGTGAACGAGACGACAAACAGGATTCGGGTGCTGCTGATTGACGCAAACATCCTCTTCCGCAGCGGAATCGCCCGCTTGCTGGACTCCCAGCCTGATATGACGGTAATCGGAGAGACAGAAGACTGCCTGGAGGGGATTCGCCTGGCGAAGTCGCTTGAGCCAGACGTGGTGCTGCTCGATATCGAGATCAATGAGTGCGATGGTCCCACGCTGGTGCGGACGATCAAGAAACAGCTTCCAGACAGCCGCCTGGTCGTGCTGACCGCTGACTGCGACGCGGACACGTTGCTAGGGTGTGTGCTGGCCGGGGCGGAGGGCTATTTGCAGAAGAACATCACGCCAGAGGCTCTGTTCGCGCACATACGCGGGTTGATGCACGGCGAGGCAGCGATGGCGCCGGCGACGACCGCTGTGCTCATGAAGCGGCTGGCCCTGAGCAACTGCACCCTGTGCCTGCGCGCATCGCCGAACCCTAACCTGACTTCGCGCGAGTACGAGGTGCTCAGCCTGGTGGCGCGCGGCATGACGAACCGGCGCATCGGCGCGCTGCTGGACATTTCTGAGAACACGGTGCGCAATCACCTGGGCAGCATCTATCACAAGCTACGGCTGAGCAACCGCCTGCAGGTGGCGGTCTACAGCGTGACGCACGGCATGGTGGATTTTGACAGCGCCACGTGAGGTAAATGCGCTGGCCCAACCGGCCTGGCTCATAGTCCATAGCGACTAGTCCTGCGCCGCAACTGGTCGCTATGGCTGATAGACCCCCTCCTGCGGCCTCGTTACAATGGGGATCGGGCGTTCTACAGGGCTGTACAGCCGTGTAACTTGTGCATTTACACAAAGGTGATCATTCCTGGTCATGCAGGAGAGAGGAAAAGAATATCAACCTATATTGAAGGTTCTAATGCCCGCCGAAACATCCGTTTTCTGATGAGCATGGACTGCCTTGAGCGCCAATGGATACCTGGCAGACTTTCATGGATGAGGCTCACGGCAGCCTTGCTATGTTGTGTGGTGGCCGGACGGCCAAGGAGGTAGGTTTCCCTTGACAACGCGACAAGGACACACGTTCTTTGACCGGGTTGTGAAGGCCACGCCGGGAGGGGAACTGCTCGCCAAGTGCCTGCAGTGCGGTTCGTGTGGGGGGTCGTGCCCGTCTGGGGCGGATATGGATCACACGCCGCGCGCGCTCTTTGCCCTGATCAACGCGGGCATGGAGGACGAGGTACTGAGCAGCAACACGCCCTGGTATTGCGTTTCGTGCTACGCCTGCACGACCCGGTGCCCGCAGCAAATCCCGATCACCGATCTGATGTACACGCTCAAAGAAATGGCGATCCGCGCCGGGCGCTACGATCACCCCCATGCAGCCAAGTTTTCCGAGACGTTCATCGGTCTTGTGGAGCAGCGCGGGCGCAGCTTCGAGGTTGGTCTGGCCACGCGCTATCACCTCTTCCATCACTATCGCCCCCAGCAGATGGTCAGGCTGGGGCTGATGGGCATGGGGATGCTGAAGCGCAACCGGCTGCCGCTCCGCCCGAAATCCATCCGCGAGATGGATCAGTTGCAGGCGATCCTGGCTGAGGCGAAAGCCATCGCCGCCAAGGAGGTGGAGGCATGACTGCGACTCGCTACCCGTACTATCCGGGCTGCTCGCTGCAACACCGGACGCACGCCTACCAGCAGTCCACCGAGGCTGTGGCACGCGCGCTGGGGTTCGAGCTGGTCGAGATGGACGACTGGAATTGCTGTGGCGCGACCGAATACTTCTCGGTGAACCGGCTGCCAGCCTACGCCCTGGTGGCGCGCAACCTGGCCCGCGCAGCCGAGCAGGGGGCGACAGAGCTTGTCGTCCCGTGCAGCGCCTGCTTTCTGAACCTGCACAAGACCGACAAGAACATGGGGCGCTACCCCGAACTGGGCGAGCGGGTCAACCAGGCGCTGGCGGCTGGTAAGCTGCACTATGAGCCGGGCACGGTCAAGGTCCGGCACCTGCTGGAGATGGTGATCACCGACATCGGCAATGACCGGCTCAAAGAGCGCACGCGGCGGCCTCTCTACGGGCTGAAACTGGCTCCCTATTACGGCTGCCTAGTGGCCCGGCCCGACAGCGTGTTTGACAGCACCGAGCAGCCGACGGCGATGGACAAAATGCTGGAGGCTATTGGTGCGCAGGCAGCGCCGTTTGCCCTCAAGACGTTCTGCTGCGGCGGACATATGACCCAGATCAGCGAGGATACCGCTTTTGGGATGATCCACCAGATCGTCCAGAACGCAGCCAAGAGCGGGGCGGATGCCATCGTCACGATCTGCCCGATGTGCCAGCTTAACCTGGATGTGTACCAGGATGCGGCCAACCGCTACTTCGAGACAGACTATCATGTGCCGGTGCTCTACTTCACACAGGTGCTCGGCCTGGCGCTTGGGCTGTCGCCGAAGGAGCTTGGCTTCGGCCAGGAATTCGTAGATGCCCGGGCTGTACTCGACAAAATCCAGGACGTGCCGCCGCCCCGCGCTACGCCTGCCAGGCGTCCGAAGAGCGCGCTGCCCATGCCTACTATGCCGGAATAGGAGGGCACTATGAGCGAACCAAGAGTTGGAGTATACGTCTGCCACTGCGGACACAACATCGCCGGGACGGTGGATGTGGAGCATGTCGCCGAGTGGGCGATGGGCCTGCCCAATGTGGTTGTCTCGCGCGACAACAAGTTCATGTGCGCCAGCACCGGGCAGGAGCAGATCGAGCAGGACATCAAGGAGTTCGATCTGACCCATGTGGTCGTGGCTTCGTGTTCGCCGCACATGCACGAAAAGACTTTTCGAAACGCGTGTGCGCGCGCCGGCCTGAACCCGTATCTGTTCGAGATGGCCAACATCCGCGAGCACGCCTCGTGGGTGCACCCCCATGACCGCGATGGCGCTACCAACAAGGCCAAAGCCCTGGTCAGCGCGGCGGTGCACCGGGTGATACACCACGAGCCGCTGGAGCCGATGAAGGTCTCGATCCGGCCTGAGACGCTGGTCGTCGGCGGGGGGATCGCTGGCATCCAGGCGGCGCTGGAGATCGCCGACGCCGGCTATCATGTCTACCTGGTGGAGCGCGAGCCGAGCATCGGCGGGCACATGGCCATGTTCGACAAGACCTTCCCGACGCTCGACTGCTCGGCGTGTATCCTGACGCCGAAGATGTTCGACGTGGGCGCGCACCCCAACATCACCTTGCTGAGCTACAGCGAGGTGGAGCGTGTGGACGGCTATGTGGGCAACTTCACCGTGCAGGTGCGCAAGAAGGCGCGCAAGGTAGATCAAGACCTGTGCACCGGCTGCGGCTCGTGTTGGGATAAGTGCCCGATCCGGATCGTTGACACTGTGTTCGAGGCGGGGCTGGGCTACCGCAAGGCAATCTACCGTCCCTTCCCGCAGGCGGTGCCCAAGTATCCGGTCATTGATGTCGAGAACTGCACGTACTACAAGACCGGCAAGTGCCGTATGTGCGAGAAGGTGTGCCCGACCAACGCCATCCGTTTCGACATGGAAGACGAGATCGTTGAGTTGGAGGTGGGCAACATCATCGTGGCGACGGGCTTCAAGCTGTTCGACGCCCGGCGCATCCCGCAGTACGGCTATGGGCGGCTGGAGAATGTGTTCACCAGCCTGGAGTTCGAGCGCCTGACGAACGCGGCAGGGCCGACCGAGGGCAAGATCGTGCTGCGCGACGGCGAGAGGACGCCCAAGACAGTGGCGATCATCCACTGTGTGGGCAGCCGCGACCGCAACTACAACACGCACTGCTCGGCGATCTGCTGCATGTCGTCGCTCAAGTTCGCCCATCTGGTGATGGAGAAGACGGGCGCGCAGGTCTACAACTTCTACATTGACATGCGCCCGATTCACAAGGGGTACGAAGAGTTCTACCACCGCATCATGGACGAAGGGGCACAGTTCATTCGTGGCAAGGTGTCGGAGATCACCGACGTGGCGCGCAGCCCGGAAGAAGACGGCAAGCTGGTCGTCGTGTGCGAAGACACGCTGATCGGCCATCAGCGCCGCGTGCCGGTGGATATGGTCATCCTGGCGGCGGGGCTGGAGCCGCGCGCCGATGCCCAGGAAGTGGGCTATATGTTCGGCGTGGGCTGCGGCGACACGGGCTTCTTCATCGAGCGGCACCCCAAGCTCGACCCGGTCGCGACGATGACGGAAGGCGTGTTCATCGCCGGGGCGTGCCAGGGGGCCAAGGACATTCCAGATAGTGTGGCGCAGGGTGCGGCGGCGGCGGCGCGCGTGCTGGGCACGATCAGCCAGCGCGAAGTGTCGCTGGAGCCGATCCGCGCCTCGATTGACGAGGAACGCTGCTCCGGCTGCCGCATCTGCAACAACATGTGCCCCTACAACGCCATTGACTTCATTGAGGAGAAGGGCGTGTCGCGGGTGAACCCGGCGCTGTGCAAGGGCTGCGGCACGTGCGTGGCCGCCTGCCCCAGCCAGGTGATCAGCGGGGCGCACTTCACCTTCGACCAGTTGATGGCCGAGATTGATGGCATCCTGGTTGACGTGCTGTCCGACCGGCCCATCGTCGAAGCAGTCTGATGAGGAGCATGGTGCGATGAGTGATAACGGAACATTCACGCCCGTCATCGTGGGCTTCTTGTGCAACTGGTGTTCCTATCGCGCGGCAGACCTGGCTGGAACCTCACGAATGGGCTATCCGGCGACACTGCGCGATATTCGCATCATGTGCACGGGACGCCTGGACCCCACCTTTGTGCTGCGCGCGTTGCAGAAGGGGGCCGATGGCGTGCTGATCATGGGCTGCCACCCTGGGCAGTGTCACTACCAGGAGGGCAACTACAAGGCCATACGCCGCTTCGCGCTGCTGCGGCGCACGCTGCGCCAACTGGGGATCGCTGACGAGCGCGTGCAGCTTCACTGGGCATCTGCCGCCGAAGGCGTGCAGTTCGCCCAGACGGTGGCGCGCGTCACCGAGCAG
>CAYNHD010000084.1:8326-11832 GCA_964396775.1 uncultured Thermoflexus sp.
AGCTTGGCCCGCTCGACTGGACGCACAACTGGCCGAACGAAGACCCCTATGCGGTGGAGGAGGCCGTCCATGAGTAAGCAGAAACCGAAGCTGGCGCTGTACTGGGCCTCGTCTTGCGGCGGCTGCGAGATCGCGGTGCTGGGGCTGCACGAGAAGATTCTGAACGTGGCCGAAGCGTTTGACATCGTGTTCTGGCCGTGCGTGATGGACTTCAAGTACGCCGATGTCGAGGCGATGGAAGACGGCGAGATTGACGTGTGCCTGTTCAACGGCGCGATTCGCAACGACGAGAACGCGCACATGGCCCACCTGTTGCGCCAGAAGTCGAAAGTGCTCGTGGCCTTCGGCGCGTGCTCGTATGGCGGGTCAATACCGGGCCTGGCCAATTTCACCGACCGCGAGGCTATGTTCCAGTGGATCTACTCCGACTCGCCCAGCACGGTCAACCCGGACGGGGTTGTGCCGCAGAAAAGCACCGATGTGCCAGAAGGCGAACTGAGACTACCCGGCTTCTGGAACACGGTCAAGACGCTGGCGCAGGTAGTGCCGGTGGACTACTTCCTGCCGGGTTGCCCGCCAGAGGCGTCGTCCATCGAGATCGCGGTCAACGCGATAGTGTCCGGCGAGCTGCCGCCGCCGGGGTCGGTGATCGGCCCCGATGTAACCGTGTGCGACGAGTGCCCGCGCAAGAAGAGCGAGAAAAAAATCGAGCGCTTCTATCGCCCGCAGGAGATCATCCCCGATCCAGACACCTGCTTGCTGGAGCAGGGGCTGTTCTGCGCCGGGATCGCCACGCGCTCCGGCTGCGGCGCGAAGTGCCCCCAGGTGGGCTTCGGCTGTCGCGGCTGCTACGGCCCGAACGAGGGCGTGCTCGATCACGGGGCGAAGATCCTCACGGGCATCGCCTCGGTGATTGACGCGATGACCGCCGAAGAGGCCGAAGCGATCTTCGACACGCTGCCCGATCCCGCCGGGTACTTCTACCGCTTCCATCTGCCCGATTCCCTGCTTCGCCGCAAGGCACGCGGCAACGGCAAGCGCCAGCCGGTCGGCGAGACCAGCCAGCGTGAGCCGGCGTAGCCCAGGAGGACGACGATGACACGCATTTCCATTGACCCGATCACCCGTCTCGAAGGGCACGGCAAGATCGAAATCTTCCTGGACGCACAGGGCAATGTCGAGAACTGCTACTTCCAGGTTCCCGAACTGCGCGGGTTTGAAGTGTTCTGCATAGGCCGTCCGGTCGAAGAGATGCCGTTTCTGACCAGCCGCATCTGCGGCGTGTGCCCAGAGGCGCATCTGATGGCCGCCGCCAAAGCGTGCGACGCCGTGTACAAGGTCGAGGTGCCGCCAGCGGGCAAGAAGCTGCGCGAGTTGCTCTACATGGCTTTCTACGTCACCGACCACACCACGCACTTCTACGCGCTGGGCGGGCCGGACTTCGTAGTGGGGCCGGATGCTCCCGCCGCTGAGCGCAACATCCTGGGGGTCATCGCCAAAGTGGGGCTGGAGACTGGCGGGCAGGTGATTGACACGCGCAAGCGCAATCACCACGTGATCGAGATGATCGGCGGGCGTCCCGTGCATCCGGTGGCGGCGATCCCTGGGGGGATGAGCCACCCGATCACTGAGGAGCAGCGCCAGGAGATCATCGCCATCGCGCGCAAGAATGTCGAGTTCGGCCAGTTCACAATCAGCCTGTTCCACGACATTGTGCTGAAGAACACGGGCTACGTGGACCTGATCACCAGCGCCGGCTACACACAGAAGACGTACTACATGGGGCTGGTTGACGGCAACAACCATGTCAACTTCTACGATGGCAAGGTGCGCGTGGTGGGGCCGGACGGGGCCGAGCACTGCAAGTACGCGCCGAACGACTACCGCGAGTACGTCGCCGAGCGCGTCGAACCCTGGTCGTACCTCAAGTTCCCCTATTTGAAGAAGGTTGGCTGGAAGGGCTTCGTAGACGGTAAGGACAGCGGAGTCTACTGTGCCACGCCGCTCTCGCGGCTCAATGCGGCGGACGGCCTGGCCACTCCGCTGGCGCAGGCCGAGTACGAGCGCATGTACGAGACGCTCGGTGGCAAGCCGGTGCATCATACGCTGGCGACACACTGGGCGCGTATCATCGAGCTGCTGTACGCTGCCGAACACATGCTTGAGCTGGCCGAAGACCCGGAAGTGGCCAGCCCCGACATCCGCGCCATTCCTAAGGCGACGCCCTCGGAAGGCGTAGGGATCGTCGAAGCGCCGCGTGGCACGCTCACCCACCACTACATCACGGACGAAAAGGGTATCCTGCAGAAAGCCAACCTGATCGTAGGGACGACAAACAACAACGCGCCGATCTACATCAGCATTCGCAAGGCGGCGGAGGCCCTGATCCAGAACGGCCAGGTGAATGACGGCATCTTGAACAAGGTCGAGATGGCGTTCCGGGCCTACGATCCGTGCCTGTCATGCGCCACGCATACGCTGCCGGGGCAGATGCCGCTGGAATTGGTCGTGCGCGATCAGAGCGGTGAGGTGATTCACCACGCCAGCCAGTACGTCGCGCCAGAACTGCTGGCGCAGTTCGGGTAGGGAGTTGGTGAATGGCTGGACAGTCTGGTGGCACTGTGGTCATCGGCCTGGGCAACCCGATTCTCTCCGATGATGGCATCGGGTGGCAGGTGGCCGCACAGGTACGCCAGGCGTTGGATGGTCAATGGCACGGCGACGGCCCGTCCGCTCACGACTTGGTGCATGTCACGGAGGCGTGTGTGGGCGGGCTGTCGCTGGCAGAGATGCTCGTCGGCTATGAGTATGCCGTGATCGTGGATGCGATCATGACGGGGAACGCCCTGCCAGGCACGGTGTACCACCTCAAGCTAGGCGACTTGCCAGGGACGCTGAATATGGCGTCGGCGCATGACACGAATCTTGCCACTGCTTTGCGCGCGCTGCGCCGGTACGGTGCGCGGGTGCCCGCCGACGAGGACATAGACATCATCGCGGTCGAGGCACAGGACGTGTGGACGTTTCGGGAGGAGTGCACGCCGGAAGTCCAGACCGGCCTTGCAGGGGCGGTGGAACTGGTGCTGAGGCTGGTTCGGGTGTAGGGAGTGTGGTTGCCGGGGTATCAGAGCGAAACTGAGCCTTGACACGCCTGGCGATGCCGCTATAATGCTCCCCCGTTCGGCTCCGATAGTGGTGCGGGGCTGAACGGCAACTTGAGAATTTCGCGGTTGGCTCTTGCCAGTGCCCCTGTTGTGTGCTACGATAAGGGTGCGCTCGCAAGAGCGAGAGTGGGCTGTGCAATACGCCTGACCCACTGCGAACCGGGAGGCAAGAGACACGGAATTCGGTTGAAGTTGTGGGAACTGAATGAAGTGTCCTGGCCGGCGCAAGCCGGACTTTTATCCCGGTGCCCCTTAACAACAGCATAGTGACAGGAAGCAGCGAGTGTAGAGCACAGGAGCCATCTACCCTTGAGGGGGTAGGTGGGGAGTGAATACGGAGAG
>CAYNHD010000085.1:0-11819 GCA_964396775.1 uncultured Thermoflexus sp.
AAACCCGCCCCTACATGACATTTGCGCGTATTACCCGCCTTGAATGTCAAATCTCATCAGGGGCGGACAGCAGCGTGGAAAGCATGAAGATGGCGTCTGATTGACCTCACCCCCGCCCGGCCCACTGACGCGCGCCTCGCCTCCTCCTTTCCACGTGGTGGAGAGGGGGCCGGGGGGTGAGGCTAACGCCCACTCAGCCCTCGAAGCGCCAGTCTTGCAGGCTGCGAAAGCGGTCGCTGGCCGTGCTCATGAAGCCAAGCTGCACACCCTGCAAGCGGGCGTCCGCCGCGTAGAAGTACAGCGGGTAGTAGAGCACCAGCGCCGGCACCCGCTCGGCGAATAGCTCTTGAAAACGCCGGTAGTGAGTGACACGGTTGAGGTCAACGGGGTCGCGGCGGGCGTCTTCCAGCGCCTCGCTGATACGCCGGTCGTCCATGCCGCCGTAGTTCTGGCCCGTGCCATATTGCCCCTGGTGCCAGAACACGAACGGGTCTGGGTCGGCGTTCGGCTCGAAGCTAAACTCGACCAGCGCCGCGTCGAAGTCGCCGTCTTGCAGACGGGCGCGCAGGTCGGCGGCGCTCACCGCCTCGACCGACACGACGAAGCCAAGCCCCTCCCAGCCCGCGCCAATGCCCTCAGCCAGGGCGACCAGGGCCGGGTCGTCGGCGGTCAGGATGGTCAGCGCCAGGCGGATCGGCTCTTCGCGCTCCGCTTCCGGCGTGGCTGTTTCCGTGGTCTCCGCGCCGTCAGCGGGGGGGGGTTCTTCGGCGGCAGGCGTTTCTTCCGGGGCAGCCTCACCCGCCTCCGAAGGGGCCTCTTCTTCGGGCGTGGCCGTCGGCTCCGGCGTGGGAGTCTCCTCCTCGAAGATGAGGCTGGCCGTGTCCAGCAGCGCCTTTGCCCCGGCGGGGTCGTAGGCGGGCCAGGCCAGGCCGGGCACATACGCCCAGGACGTGGGCAGCAGCGGGCTGTCGGCCAGGATCGCCCGCCCGTCCAGGGTGCGCGCGACCAGCCCCGCCCGATCTACTGCCTGCGCCAGCGCCAGCCGCACGCGCGGGTTGCGCACGAAGCGCACGGCGCTGCGTTCCCAGTTGTAGACCAGCACACCGACTCGCGGCGCGATGGTCGTGTACAGGCTGAGGCCCGGCGTCTGCCGCGCGGCATCCAGCATCTCCGGCGGGAGGCCACCGATGCTGTGCACCTCGCCCGCGCTGAAGGCGGCCAGGGCCGCTTCTGCTGTGTCGTAAGTGCGGAAGACGAGGCGCTCCATCAGATAGCCCTCAGCGCCCTCCGGTCGCTGGCGAAAGACGGGCGCGACGCGCAGCTGGATGCCGTCAATCTGCCCGCCGGAAGCCGTCAGCGCCTCGATCTGGTAGGGGCCGGTGCCGATGGGCGACTGCAGGTTGAAGGGGTGCTGCCCCAGTTCTTGCACGGGCGTGCCTGCCAGCACGTGCGCCGGGACGATGCCCATGCGCACCTGGTCGGGGAAGGAGGCCAGCGGCTGCGTCAGGCGGAAGCGCACCAGCGACTCAGACAGCGCGTCCACTTCCACCGTGCGCCAGAACGCGCGCAACGACTCCGCGCCGGGGAAGAGCGGGTCGCCCAGCACGCGGAAGGTGAACACCACATCGTCTGCCGTGAAGGGCAGTCCGTCGTGCCACAGCACGTCCTGGCGCAGCACGAAGAAATATTGCAACCCGTCGGGCGAAACCGTCCACGACTCCGCCAGGCGCGGCACGATCTCGCCGTACTCGTTGGTGGCGGTCAGCCCCTCGAAGATCAGCGAGGTGATGTCGCGGTCTACCGGGTTATAGGTCGCCAGCAGCGGGTTCAGCTTGACGATGCGGCCCACCAGCGCCTCGACCAGCACGTTACCCGGCGCGGCAGGTTCCGCCGGGAGCGGTTGGGCAGCGGGCAGATCGGCGGGTGCGGGCGTGGGGTCGGCCAGAAGTGGCGTCGGCGGGGGGGCGGGCGGAGCGGTCTCAGTCGGGGCGGTGGGGGGAGTCTCGCCAGAGTCGTCCGGGCGCAGGATGAGCGCGGCGACGAGCAAGGTGCTCGCCAGCAGCAGCGCCAGAAACGGCCAGCGTAATCCTTTGCGCATCGTCCCCTCCCTGCAAACAAACGGGGTGTTCTGCTCGCCGCAAAACACCCCCCACTATTTCACTCTGTCCAGGCTGTGACGCCGGCGGCGTGTAGCGCGCCGCCGCTCAGATCTTCTGGATCAGCAGTTGGATAATCGCGTTAGCCAGGAAAGCCACCGCCAGGCCGACCGTGATCTGGAACAGCGTGCGCTCCAGGCCGCGACGGGTCTTGGTGATGCCCATCGAGTCGCCGCCGCCGAACAGACCGCCCAGCCCTTGCCCCTGCGCCTGCAGGATGATCACCACGATCAGGGCGATGGAGGTGAGAATCTGGATGAACTGGAGAGCGTCTTGAACTGTCATGTTGAAATGTGACTCCTCAGGATGGCAAGCGCGGCGATTATAGCATGGCCCGGCTGAGTTGCAAGGGCCAAAGAAAGCGCCTGACCTCACCCCCGCCCGGCGCGGGCGTATCTCATTTCTGGGGCAAAAGGTCACCGCTGAGGCGCAGAGAGCGCAGAGAAAAGATAAGTTGGAGAGGGTGTTAAGTTCTTCTCCGCGTCCTCTGCGTCTCTGCGGTTCAAGCATTTCGCCCCCATCGTGAGATGCAACCCCTCGGCGCTGGCGCGCAGCGCGCGCGCCCGTTTTGTGTTAAGATAACGCTATAGGAACATTGATACTGCCTGAATTATCCCGGTGACTTCGGGCCTATGGTTGAGATACCCAGTTCAGATAGCTTACTACGGCGCAACGAGCTGCTGTCGCAGGAAATCCGCCGGCGCGTGGATCAGCTTGCGGCCCTGAACACGGTCGCGGCGACGGTCAGCCAGTCGCTGGATTTGCAGGTGACGCTGCAAACCGCGCTGCAGGCCGTGCTCAAGGTGATCCCGGTGGATTCGGCGGGGATCAGCCTGGTGGACGAAGCCGCCAGCGAACTGGTGCTGCGCGCCCAGCATGGCTGGCACCGCGATTTCGTCTCCCAGCCGATGCGCGTCCCGCTGGGCCGGGGCATGTCCGGCTTCGTCGTGGCCAACGACGAGGTGCTGGTCACCGGCGACCTGACCGGCGACCCGCGCCTGGCTGTGCCGGAATTCGCCGACGAGGGTGTGCAGGCGATGGCCCTGGTGCCCATGCACGCGCGCGGGCGTGTGGTGGGCATCCTCAGCGTGATGAACCACCAGCCCTACGAGTTCGCCGATGACGAGATTCGCGTGCTGCGGGCCATCGCCGACCAGGTGGGCGTTGCCCTCGACAACGCGCGCCTGTACGAGAGCACCAAAGAGCAGTCGAGCCAGTTGGAAGCCATCCTCAACTCGACGGGCGACGCCATCATTGCCACCGACAATCACGGCCACATCAGCCTGGTCAACGTCACCGCCGAGCAGCTTTTTGACCTGCACCGGGCCGAGATCATCGGTCTGCCGCTGCGCCAGGCCCCGCTACACCCCAAGCTGCGCGCCGGGCTGCGCCGGGCCATGAACGCCGAAAAGAGCGCCGACACCGTGTTCGAGGTGCCGCTGGACGATGGGCGCTTTCTGTCGGCCATTGTCTCGCCGGTCTACGCGCACCAGGAGCCGGAAAGCGACCGCCAGGCCGAGGGCTGGGTGATGGTCGTCCAGGACGTGACGCACCTGCGCAAAGCCGAGCAGGCGCGCGTCAACTTCATCCGCGATGCGGCCCACGACCTGCGCAACCCGCTGGGAGTGACGCTCAACGCGCTTTCGCTGCTCAGCGAGGAGTGGGGCAAGTCTGGCAGCGCCGCCGAGATCATTGACATCGGCTTGCAGGGGTTGAACCGTATGCAGGGCCTCATTGACAGCCTGCTCAACCTGGAGCACATCGAGAGCGGCGTCGGCTTGCAGTGCAAAGACCTGGACGTGCGCGACCTGATCGAACGCTGCGTGGCCGACATCCAGCCGTCCATCCTCCAGCGCGGCCAGACGTTGCGCGTCGAGGTGCCGGAGACGCTGCCGCTCATCCAGGGCGACATGCACTGGATGTACCGCGCTCTGATCAACCTGCTGAGCAACGCGCACAAGTACACGCCGGAAGGCGGGGCGATTGCCGTCTGCGCCTACGTGCAGGACGAAGACCTGTTCGTGGAGGTGAAGGACAACGGGCCGGGCATCCCGCCCGAAGCGCAGACGCGCCTGTTCGAGCGTTTCTACCGCGTCCCTGGGCCGAACCAGGACATCAGAGGCAGCGGCCTGGGCCTGGCTATCGTCAAGACCGTCGTCGAGCAGCACGGCGGGCGGGTGTTCGTGCAGAGCAAGGTCGGCCAGGGGAGCATCTTCGGCATGGCGTTGCCGCTGAGCACCCTGCGCGAGGGACGCCGCGCCCGCGCAAGCTGAGGGGCCAGCCCCCACACACCGATCCGCTCACGGGGGCCGCGCGGCCTCTGTGTTGCTTGATGGGGCTAGGCAGAGCGGATGCTGCGCCGCACCTGCTCGGTCAGCGCCACGAAGTCCGGCTGGTGCAGCAGGGCCAGGCTGCGCGGGCGGGCCAGCGGGATGGGCACCTCGGCCACCAGGTGCCCCGGTCGTGGCCCCATGACCAGCACGCGGTCGGCCAGCAGCACCGCCTCCGGGATGCTGTGCGTGACCATCAGCACCGTCTTGCGGTGCCGCGCCCAGATGCGCAGCAACTCCTCGCTCATCTGCTCGCGGGTCAGCGCATCGAGCGCGCCGAACGGCTCGTCGAGCAGCAGCACCTGCGGATCGTGAATCAGCGCCCGGCCAATCGCCACCCGCTGAGCCATCCCGCCCGACAGCGCTCCCGGATAGGCCCCGGCAAACCCCTCCAGGCCGGTCAGCTCCAGCATGGCGCACGTGCGCTCCTCGCGCTCAGTCGGCGGGATTCCGGCCAGCTCCAGCGGCAGCGACAAGTTGCCGGAGACCGTGCGCCAGGGCATCAGGTTCGCCTTCTGGAAGACGATCCCCACGCGGCGCTGGGCGCGCGTGAGCGGCTGCCCGTCGAGCAGCACGCGCCCCTCGGCGGGCCGCAGCAGCCCGGCCAGGATGCGCAGCAGCGTACTCTTGCCGCAGCCGCTCGGCCCCACCAGGCAGACGAACGATTCACCGGACAGGCGCAGCGTCACGTCATCCAGGGCGGGCACATCCCCGCCTGGGGCGCGATAGACGTGGCTGATGTGCTCGGCGGTGAGCAGGGCGTGGGCGGCCATGCGCGCTAGGGCTGCTCCGGCAGGAAGTCCATGTTGTAGCAGGCGCTCAGGTCGTCCAGCGGCGCGCTGAGCAGGCCCGCCTCGATCAGGATGTCCTGCGTGACGGCCCAGGCCTCTGGGTTGGTCAGCCCCAGCGCGTCCGAGTGCCACAGTTCGACCGAGTTGAGCAGCACCTGGCGCTGTGTCTCGTACTGATCTTTGGGCAGGTCTTTGACGTAGTGGGTCACGGCGATGTCGAAGGCGGCGTCCGGGTCGGCGATGGTGTCGGTGATACCGCGCTGCACGGCGCGCACCATGCCGCGCACCAGGTCCGGCCTGTCGCGGATGGTCTGCTCGTTGGTGACCAGGCCGTTGGAGACCAGCGTGGCGTAGTCCGAGACCTCGATCACGTTGACCTCGGTGCACTGCTGCTGGATGGTCAGCGGCTCGTTGACGATGTAGACGACGGACGCCTCAACCTTGTCTTCGCAGATGTTCTCCGGCGCGGCGAAGCCAATCGAGCGCAGTTCGCCCAGGTCGGCCTCCGTCAGGCCGGCGGCGTTGAGCAGCGCGCGCAGCCCGATGTAGCTGGCCCCTTGCGGCCCCGGCACGCCGACCACACGCCAGGTCTTCGGGGCGGGTGATGTTCAGGCGGGCGGGCGAGACGACGCCCACCGGGAAGCGGTGGAACCACTCGAAGACGTAGACGACGGGCCGCCCCTGCGCCCGCGCCAGCACGACCTGCTCGCCACTGATCAGCCCGAACTGCAAGTCGTTGTTGGCGATGCGCTCGACGCCATCGGCCTCATTGAAGCTGTTCTCGAACGTGATGGCGATCCCCTCGTCGGCGAAGTAGCCGCGCTGCGCCGCCACATAAACCGGCGCGAACTGCACGCTGGGGATGTAGCTCATGAAGAGGGTGACCTTCGTCTGATCGCCGCTGGCATCGTCCTCGCGCGTCAGCGCGTAGGCGGCGATCAGCAGCAGGGCCAGGGCAACAGCGAGCGCCGCCAGCAGCAGCGCCCGCTGGCGAAAGGACAGGGTTTGTGCGGGCATGACGTGAGACTCCGTTTCATGTTGGAGCGAAATAACTGCTGCAAGTTTACCGGGGTTGGAGCAGAATGCTAGGGAGTGCCGTTGGCGTGCTGCCAGCCGAGCAGGAGGCGCTCCAGCCCGGCGGCCAGGCCGTACAGCGTCAGGGCCAGGGCGGTCAGGGTGAACACGGCGGCGATGACCAGCGGCGTGTCGTAGGTGCCGCGCCCGAAGTTGATCAGGTAGCCCAGGCCCGCACTGGCGCTGACGAACTCGCCAACGACCGCGCCGATCACCGAGAGCGTGGCGCTGACCTTCAGCCCGCCCAGGACAATGGGCAACGCGGCGGGCAGTTCCAGGTGCCAGAAGGTTTGCAGCGGCGTGGCTTCGAGCGAGCGCAGCAGGTCGTGCAGTTCGGCGGGAATGCTGCGCATCCCGATCACCGTGTTGACCAGCATGGGGAAGAAGACGATCAGCGCGCAGATGATCACTTTGCTGGCTACGCCGGAGCCGAACCAGATGATCAGCAGCGGGGCGATGGCGACGATGGGCACGGCCTGCAGCGCGACGAGGTACGGCGTCAGCGTGTAGGCGACGGCGCGGCTCTTGGCGATCCAGTAGCCCAGCCAGAAGGCGACGGCCACGCCGATCAGCAGGCCGCTGAGCACCTCGCGCAGCGTCACCGCCGCGTGGCGGAGCAGCGAGCCGTCCGCGGCCAGCCCCCACCACCGTTCGGCGACGCTCGCTGGCGTGGGCACGATGAACGCCGCGTACATGCCAGAGCGTGCGACGAGCGCCCAGGCTGCCAGCAGGCACAGCCCGAAGGTCGGGGCCAGCAGCAGGTGCCAGCGCCGGCGGCACGCGCGCGGCAACGTGGTGGGCGCGCCCGCGCGCGTGTCCGCGGTACGCTCGTGCGGGAGGGGGTGAATCAGGTGCGTGTTATCCATCCTCACTCACGTCTCTTCGTCGGGCACGTCTTCGTCGCCAGGCTCTAGCTCGTCCAGGAAGCCGGCGGCCTCGTCGAGCAGCGCCCGCGCTTCCAGATAATACGCTTCCGGCACGGCCACATCCACGCCGCCGAGCAGCCCCACCGACAGCGGAATGGCACTGGTGCCCAACGCCTCGTGGAACAGGAACACAGGAATGGCCGCGCTGCGCAGCAGGCCGGCAGGAATGGCAGCGGCGGCGAGGTCGGCGGTGCGAGCGACCACGTACCAGGTGCGTTGGTCTGGGCCGCGCCGCTTGATGAGGGCCTGCGGGTTGTCGTCCATAGCGAGATCATACCGGTTGGGGAGCAGTCCGGCAATGGGCAACGTCAGAGGGGCGTGCAAAATCTGTCAGGCAGGGGCGCTGCTCTGCTGCGCCCTGTTAGCCTCACCCCCGCTCGGCCCACTGACGGGGCCTCGCTGCCCCCTCTCCACGACGTGGAGAGGGGGCAAGCCGAGCGCAGCGAGGCTGGGGGTGAGGCTATCCGGCGACATCAACCGAGTCGCGGGCGGCCTTTGCACGCCTCCCGTCAGGCGAGCGTCGTGGACAAGGGGGAGCGATCTGGCTATAATGCCCCCCACTGACCGCAGGCCGGACGCGCCGGCTGCGTCCTGGTGAGCGCCATGTCCGAAAACGCACCCCCCAACCTGCCGCTCGACGATGACGACGACTTCGCGCCGGAACTGCACCCGCCCGAGTCGCCCGCCGACCGCCACCCGCCGGCGGACAGCCGCCCCGCCCTGGACGAGCCGCCCGTCGCCGAGGACGATACGCGCCCGCGCGCGCCGGTCGCCGCGCCGCAAGCCCCTGCCGCTGACGCGCTGAGCCTCGCCGAGCCGCCGATTGACCCGCTGGCCGACACCGCGCCAATCAGGGCCGCCGGGCTGCCCGCGCGCCGCTCGCTGCTGGCCCTGACATTGGGCGCTCCACTCTGCCTGTGCCTGCTGCTGGTCGGCTTCGCTAGCGTTGCCGGCTACCGCGACGGGCTGGCGACCAACGACGCCCGCTTCACCCAGGAAGTGGCGACCAACATCGCCGAACAGTACGCCATCGGCGCGAACGACCTGACGCAGGGCTACGCCGAGTTAGCCGCCGACCGTTTCGCCTGGATCGTTGAGACGGTGCAAGCGCCGACCGCGCTGGCGCTGGACAGCGCCGATCTGCTGGCGACGGCGCGGGCTATCGCCTCCTCCACGCCCACGCCCTCGCCCACCGCGACGCCTACGCCCAGCCCCACCCCCACGCCGGCCCTCTCACCGACCACCCAGGCGACCGAGGCAGCGGGTGCAACACCCAACCCGCTCGAGGACCCGGCGCGGCTCTATGAGCAGGCGGCTACGGCCATGCGCCTGGTGCGCTATGAGGAGGCGATTGAGTGGCTCGACGCGCTGCGTGCCCTGGCCCCGGACTATCGCCCCGCCGAAGTCGAGGCCATGCTCATCGAGGCGCTCACCCAACAGGGCAGGATTTACCTGCGCGGCCAAAACCCCGACGGGGCGGACATGCTGGCGCGCGGCGTGCTGCTCATCTACCGCGCCAACGACATCCGCCCGGTCGAGCCGAGCACGCTGCTGGGCGAGGCGAACTTCGTGGAGATGTACATCAACGCGCGCAACTACGTCAACGGCGGCTACTACGACAACGCGCTGCCCGTCCTGGAAGAGCTGTGCACGTGGAACTGCGACTGGGGCTACGCGGGCGTGAGCGTCCGCGACCTGCGCGACCGGGCGTTGGCGGAGGCCGGCACCGCCCCCTGAGTCTGCCGCACGTAGGGGTGCTGCTCTGCTGCGCCCTGGTTTGACCTCACCCCCTGGCCTCGCTACGCCCAGCCTTCCGCCCCTGAGCCGCGTGTAGAGAAAAGGCTCTTCAATTCGAAATCCGAATTTCGAAATCCGAAATCCCTCGAAGGCTTGCTCTTGCGCCTCGGTTACCCGCCCTCCGCGCCGTCGGACGGGGCCGTGCCCTGGTAGACATAATCGCCGCTCTTGCCGCCGGTCTTCATCAGCAGGCGCGTCTCCACAATCGCCAGCTGTTTGGTGTGCGGCTTGAGCATGTCGTAGAGCGTCAGCGCGGCGATGCTGGCCGCGGCGAGCGCCTCCATCTCCACGCCGGTCGGGGCCCGCGTGCGCACGCGGGCGCGGACGCGCACGCCGTCCGGCTCGTGCTCGTAGGTGATCTCCACGCCGGTGATCGGCAGGGGGTGGCAGAAGGGGATGATCTCCCAGGTCTTCTTGGCGGCCATCACCCCGGCCACGCGAGCGATCTCCAGGGCGTCGCCTTTCTCCAGACGCCGCTCGCGCAGCATGGCCTGAATCTCCGGGGGCATGGTGATCTTGGCTTCGGCCAGCGCCTCGCGCAGCGTCGGCGACTTGGCAGTGACATCTTTCATGTGGGGGTTTCGTCCTTCCGGGCCAGCGGGACGCCCTCCAGGTAGCGGCTGTCGCCGTCGGCGTAATGCTCCTCTTTCCAGATGGGAGCGCGCTGCTTGAGTTCGTCAATGGCGTAGCGCGAGGCGGCGTAGGCGGCGTCGCGGTGCCCGGCGCGCACGACGATCAGCACGCTCGGCTCGCCCAGGGCCAGGTGCCCGACCCGGTGCTGGATGCGGCAGCGCCGCGCGCTAAACTTAGCTAGCGTTTCCTGTTCGATCTCGGCCAGCACCTTCTCGGCCAGGGGCACGTGCGCCTCGTAAGTCATGGACTCCACCGGACGACCGTCGTTGTGATCGCGCACCGTCCCGTAGAAAACGACTAGCGCGCCGCTGGCCACGTCCTCGGTCTCGCGCAGCAGCGGATCCAGGGCCAGCGGCCCGGTCACAATCCAGCGTCCCATCGCTCAACCTCCGCTCACCGGCGGCAGCAGGGCCGCCTCGTCGCCGTCGCGCAGGGCGTGATCCGGCCCGACAAGCGTATCGCCGACGGCGCAGGCAACCGTCGCCAGACGCTCGGCCAGCGCCGGGTAGCGCACCGCCAGCGTCTCGACCAGCGCGCCGACGGTCGGCGCATCGCCAGGCAGCTCGACCGTCTGCTGTCTGGCGCCCACGTCCTGCTTCAGCCCGCCGTAAAAGGTCACATGCACGCGCATTGCTCGCTCCTGCCCCTACCCGCCGATATGGTACATCTCGACCTTTTCGCGCGGTGTGCGCACCGACGCGCGAATCTCCGAATAGCGGTCCGTCCGCGCCCGCCAGACACCGCTGACCAGCGCGGCAAGTTCATCGTCCGACGCGCCCGCGCGCAGTGGCCCGCGCAGGTCGGTGCCTTGCGTCCCAAAGAGGCAGGTGTAAAGCTGGCCCTCCGGCGACAGGCGCAGCCGCGTGCAGCTTCCGCAGAAGGGCTGCGTGACCGAGGCGATCACCCCGATCTCGCCGCTGCCGTCGCGGAAGCGAAAACGGCTGGCGACCTCGCCGGGGTAGTTGCTGGGGATCGGCTCCAGCGGCAGGGCAGCGTCAATGCGGGCGACGATCTCAGCGGCGGGCACCACATCCTCGCGCCGCCAGCCGTTGAGGTTGCCCACGTCCATGTACTCGATGAAGCGGGCGATGTAGCCGCGCTCGCGGCAGAAGCGGGCCAGGTCTACGAGGGTGTGATCGTTGACGCCGCGCTGCACGACGGCGTTGATCTTGATCGGGGTCAGGCCGGCGCGTTGGGCGGCAGCGATCCCCTCCAACACCTGGGCCACGCCCGCCTTGCCACCGTTCATGCGCCGGAAGGTGGCGTCGTCCAGGCTGTCCAGGCTGACGGTGACGCGCTTCAGCCCGGCGTCGCGCAGCGCCTCGGCGTGCTGCCTTAGCAGGTAGCCGTTGGTGGTCATGGCCAGGTCGTCCAGCCCGTCGAGCGCGGCAAGCTGAGCGACCAGCCGCTCGATCTGGTGGCGGACGAGCGGCTCGCCCCCCGTCAGGCGAATCTTGCGCGCGCCCAGCCCGATCAAGACGCGGGCGACGCGGGCGATTTCCTCGAAGGTGAGCAGGTCGCTCTTGGGCAGGAAGCGGTACCGCTCGCCGAAGATTTCTTCGGGCATACAGTATGTGCAGCGGAAGTTGCAGCGGTCGGTGACCGAAATGCGCAGATCGCGGAACAGCCTGCCCAGGCGGTCACGAAGGATGGAGGAGGTGTCTGGCTCAGTCACGCGCACAATTCCGGCCAATTTCAAAGACGATTGTCAAGATTATACATCACCCGGCCCGATTCTCCAGGCGCGCCGCCGCCGCATCTGGTCTATCTGGCGCTGCATGAAGGCCCGCACGCGCTCAACCGCCGCCTCGTCGCCCTCGATCACCAGGCAGTCGCGCGGCACGGCGACGAGGCCCAGCCTGTCCGGCTCCAGGGCCTCGATGGTCGCCGTCCAGCCGTCGCCGGCGACGGACAGGGCTTCGGTGGGCGAGCCGCCGGCCTGGATCAGATAGTCCATCACCCGGAAGCGGGGCAGCAGGCGTAGCTCGATGGTCACGCGCATGGGGTATCTCGTCGGACGGGCGTGAGTCAGCGCGCCGCGATCATACCAGGGATAGCAGGGGCAGTCCAGGTGTGGGCGCTCGGACACCAGACTTCCGAAGTTTTGGAAAC
>CAYNHD010000086.1:0-11816 GCA_964396775.1 uncultured Thermoflexus sp.
GCGTGCTTAGTTCGCCAACAGTATCGCGTGTGGAGAGGGGATTTAGGGGTGAGGTAAATCGTAGCGCAGGTCTTTCCATATGGTCTCTGAGGGTGGTTTTGCACGCACCTCGGCGGCAAGGGGATTTGCGTCCGGCTTGGCGTGCATGGTACCATCTGCGCCAGCGAACTCCAGGATACTCACCAGGCGGGGGAGATTGTGCTGCATCCATCTGCTGCTGTCAAACGCTGGCGCATTCAGGCCCCCATCCCCAACGGTGTCCGTGCCGCTCTCCACGCCTACGATCCTGTGCTGGCTCAGGTGCTCTACAACCGCGGCCAGGACACGCCAGAGAGGGCGTGCATGTTCCTGGAGGGCGGCGACGATGCGCTGCACAGCCCCTTCCTCATGCGCGGCATGGCCGACGCGGTGGCGCGCATTCGCCAGGCGATCAAGCGGGACGAACGGATCGCCGTCTACGGTGACTTCGATGCGGACGGCGTGACCAGCACGGCGCTGCTCACCCAGACTTTGCGGGCGCTGGGCGGGCGCGTCCGCCCCTACATCCCCAACCGCGTGGACGAAGGGTACGGGTTGAACACCAACGCGCTCGACCAGTTGAAGGACAGGGGCGCGCGCCTGGTGGTGACGGTGGACTGCGGCATCCGCTCGCTTGAAGAGGTCGCCTATGGCCAGCGGATTGGGCTGGATATGATCGTCACCGATCACCATTCGGTGGGCGAAGAACTGCCCGACGCGCTGGCCGTGATTGACCCGAAGATTGACGCCAGGCTGCGCGCGGACAACGGCATGACCGGCTGGTACCCGGAGGACATGCTGGCCGGGGTGGGCGTGGCCTACAAGCTGGCCGACGCGCTGCTGCGCGCCGAGGAGGCGCAGACCGGGCGCAAGCCCGATTTCAAGCTCGAAGACCTGCTCGACCTGGTGGCGCTGGGCACGGTCGCTGACCTGGCCCCGCTCGACCGGCTGGAGAACCGCGAGCTGGTGCGGCGCGGGCTGGAAGTGCTCAACCGCGCGCAGCGCGCCGGCGTGTACGAACTGACTCAGGTGGCCGGGGTGGAGCCGGGCAAGATTGACACGACGGCCATTGGCTTCATGCTCGCCCCGCGCATCAATGCCGCCGGGCGTCTGGGCAGCGCCATGATCGCCTATGGCCTGCTGATGGCCGGCCAGCCAGGAGCGGGGGCGCTGGCCCTGCGGTTGCAGGAAAGGAACGAGCAGCGGCAGGTCTTGACCCAGGAGGCCGTCGAGATCGCGCGGCAGCGCGCATTGGGCGAAGGGGCCGCCGACGTGCCGCTGATCTTCGACGCCGGGCCGGAGTATATGTCGGGAATCGTCGGGCTGGTGGCTGGGCGGCTGTGCGAGGAGTTCTACCGCCCCGCCGTGGTCATCGAGCAAGGCGAGGACGAGTCGCGCGGGTCGTGTCGCAGCATCCCGCACTTCGACATCACGCGGGCGCTGGATGAGTGCGCCGACTTGCTGGTGCGGCACGGCGGTCATTCGCAGGCCGCCGGCTTCACCGTGCGCAACGAAAACATTGACCATCTGCGCGAGCGGCTGACGGAGATCGCGGTGCGCAAGCTCGGCGGGCAGGACTTGCGCCCGGAACTGATCATTGACGCCGAGGTGCCGCTGGACGTGCTGACGATGGACATGGCGCGCGCCTTGCAGCGGCTGGAGCCGACGGGCGCTGGCAACCGGACGCCCCTCTTCGTGACGCGGGGGCTGCGCGTCGCCGATTGGCGGCGCGTGGGCCGCGACAGCCGGCACCTGCGCCTGCGCCTGACCGATGGCGTGCACTGGATGGACGCCATCGCCTTCAAGCAGGGCGACTGGGCCGAGCGAATGCCCTCTGAAGTGGACGTGGCCTTTCACCTGGAAATCAACGAGTGGAACGGCTCCTCGCGGCTGCAACTCAACGTGCAGGACTTGCGGCGCTCCGGCGATGACTTCGACGACTGAGCGGCTCCGTCGCCAGGCTCCTCTGCTTGCCGGACTTGCTGCCAGTGGGGGCGCGCGGCAGCCGGGGCGCTAGGGGGCGCGCATGTCCGGCAGGCTCTCCGTCCGGGCGGTGTTTGTGGCGTTCGCCTGCCTGTGCGCGCTGACGCTGGGGCGCGGCTTCTACAGCAGCGACGGCGAAGTGATGTTCCAGACGACCGCCGCGCTGGCCCAGCGGGGGACGCTGGCCCTGCCGCCCGACCCTGCGCTGCCACAGATTGTGGCGGGGCACGACGGGCGCTATTACAGCAAGTACGATCCGGGACTGCCGCTGCTGACCGTCCCGTTTTTTGTTGCCGGCGACCGGCTGGCGGCGATCAACCACGCGCACCGCACGACCATCGCCGCGATCAGCACGCTGCTGGTCTCTGCGTTGGCGGCGGCGGGGGCGCTGGCGGCGCTGGTAGCGCTGGCCGGGAGGCTTGCTCCGGGGCAGGCGACGCGCGCGCTGCTGGTCGTGGCAAGCGCCGGCTTAGCCACGCCGCTATGGTGGTATGGGCGCGTCCTGTTCCCAGAAGCGGCGCTCGCCTGCGCGTTGACGCTGGCGGTGTGGCTGGCCGCGCGCGCAGAGGGGTCGCGCAGGGGGCTGCTGTTGGCGGGCGCGGCGCTGGGCGCGGGGATGCTGGTGCGCGCGTCCCTGGCGATCTACGTGCTGCCGCTGAGTTGGCTCGTGTTGCGCGCGAATAGTGGCGGGCTGCGTTCCTTCCGGCAGTGGCTCTGGCTGCTGGCGGGCGCGGCACCGTTCGCAGTCGCGCTGCTGGCGCATAACGCCCTGCGCTTTGGCGATCCGCTGGCGACCGGCTACGCGGGCGAGTCGTTCAGCACAGCGCCCTGGACGGGGATCGGCGGGTTGTTGCTCAGCCCCGGCAAAGGTGTCTGGCTCTACGCGCCGCCGCTGATGCTCGGCGCGCTGCTCTGGCCGCGCTTCCGGCGCGCGCACCCTGCGCTGGGCGGGTTCCTGGCGGTGGCCTGGGGAGTGACGCTGCCCTTCTACGGCATGTGGTGGGCGTGGGATGGTGGATGGGGCTGGGGGCCGCGCCTGCTGGTGCCGCTGCTGCCGCTGAGCTGTCTGCCGCTGCTGGCTCTCCCGGCGCAGCGCGGCTGGTGGGCGGCGGCGCTCTGCGCGCTGGCGCTGGGCGTGGGCGTGAATATCCTCGGCATCCTCAGCGACCCGGTCGCCCACTACGCGGACGTGGCGTCCCGCTGCGCCGATCCCGCCGGCTGCGTCGCCTGGACGGTGCGTGAGGCTCCGCTGGTGGGGGCGGCGCGTCTGCTGGCGGAGGGGCGCAGCGAGCCGCTGGCGCTGTTCCACCTGGCCGAGACGGGGCTGCCGGGCACCTGGTCAGCCGGAGCGCCTGCCCTGCTCATTGCTGGCACGTTCGCCGCAGGCTGGCGGATGGCGCGCGCGGCTCGCCGCCGCTCATGACTCCGGCGACACAGTGTCCGTCTCCCCGACCGAGGTCGTGGGGGTGCGGCTGGCCAGACGGTGTGTGCGCAGGTCGTACTGGTGGGCCAGCTCGTCAATGACTGTCCGATCCGAGAGCTTGACGCCAACGAAATACCCGGCGCGGCTGAGCATGTGCGCGGCGATGGGCGTGGTCAGCAGCAGGTAGACGATGGTCGCCACGACCCGGCTGGTCACGCCGATCTCGGCGAAGTGCGCCGCCGCCGCCAGCAGGATCAGGCCGGAGCCGAAGGACGATGCTTTGGTGCTGGCCGACATGCGCAGGAACAGGTCGGGCATACGCAGCACGCCCAGCGCGGCTACCAGCATGAACAGCGCCCCGCTCACCATGAGCACGGCGGTGAGCACTTCCTGCATGGTCATACCGTCCTCTCGATGTAGTAGGCGAAAGCCACCGTCCCCAGGAAGGAGACCAGCGCCAGGACGATAGCCACGTCCAGGAGGGCAGTCTGCTCAGTGGCGATGGCGTAGGTGGCGATGACGCCAATGCTCAGCGCGGTCAGCAGGTCAACGGCCACCACGCGGTCGGGCAGGCTCGGCCCGCGCAGCAGGCGGACGAAGGCAAGCATCATAGCCAGGGCCAGGATGGGCATCACGCCGTAGAGGGCCAGGTCGGTCACCGTCATTCCAGCATCTCCTTGACCCGACGCTCGAAACCGTGCTTGATCGCGCGTCGGAACTCATCTGGATCGTCCACGTGGATGACGTGGATGTACATCACGCGGCGGTCGGCGGATACGTCGAGGTACAACGTGCCCGGCGTCAGCGTGATCAGGTTGGCCAGGAGCGAAATTGCGTCGTTGGAACGCACGTCGAGCGGCACGGCGACCACCGCCGGGCGGATGTTCAGGCGCGGCGAGAGCACGGTGAGGGCCACGCGCACGCTGGCCGTCGCCAGTTCCCACAGGAAGAACAGGGCGAAGCTGATGACACGGGGCACCCTGGTGAAGTAGCCCGACGGGGCCATCAGCCGCCGGGTCATGGCCAGCACGGCGTAGCCCAGCCCGAAGCCGATGACGAGATTCGTCGGCGTGAAGGTGCCGGTCAGCGCGATCCAGGACACAGCCAGCAGGACATTGAGCAGGAAAGTCGTCATGTGGCTTATCCTCCCAACACGGCCCGGATGTATGCCGACGGGTCTTTCAACTGGGCGGCGGCATCCATCGCCAGGTCGAGAACCGGCTCCGCGCCCACGCCGATGAGCACAGTCAGCACGGCCAGCCAGGTCGCCGGGATGAGCAGCGAGCGGCGCTGGAATGGCAACAGCGGCCTGGGCGGGTCAGATGATCCTGGACGATCTTTCCAGAACACTTCGGCCCAGATTTTGGTCATCGAGAACAGAGTGAGGATGCTCACCGCCAGCGAGACGGAGACGATGGCGTAGTCCTCTGTCTCCAGGCCGGCGCGTATCAGCGTCAGCTTGGCCCAGAAACCGGACAGCGGCGGGATGCCCGCCAGGGCCATCGCCGGGACGAAGAACAGCGTCGCCAGGGCCGCGCTGCTCCGGTACAGGCCGCCAAGCTCCTTGAGGTGGTAGCTGCCAGCGACCCGCTGCACCAGGCCGCTGACCAGAAACAGCGCCGACTTGGCGATGATGACGTGCACCATGAAGAAGATGGTCCCTGCCAGGGCCAGCTCAGTGAACAGGGCCAGGCCCATCAGCAGATAACCGATCTGGCTGATGATGTGGAACGAAAGCAGGCGGCGCATTTCCATCTGGGCGACCGCGCCAAGCACGCCGGTGACCATCGTCAGCCCGGCGATGACCATCAGCAGCGTATGGGTGAAGTCCACGTCGTGGACGAAGATCAGCGTGAAGGTGCGCACCAGCGCGTAGACGCCCACTTTAGTCAGCAGGCCGGAGAACAGGGCAGTGATGGCGATGGGCGGCGTGTGGTACGACGCCGGCAGCCAGAAAAACAGCGGGAACAGCGCTGCCTTGATGCCGAAGGCGACCAGGAACATCATGGCCAGCACGGTGGTCAGGCCGGGGTCAATCGCCCCGCTGCTGACCCGGCGGGCCAGATCAGCCATGTTCAGCGTGCCGGTGACGCTGTACAGCACGCCGACCGAGGTCAGGAACAGCGCCGACGAAACCAGGTTGATCGTCACGTACTTGAGCGCGCCCTCAAGCTGTGCTTTGGCTCCGCCCAGGGCCATGAGCACGAACGAGGCGATGAGCATCACCTCAAACCACACGTACAGGTTGAACATGTCGCCGGTGAGAAACGCGCCGCTGACGCCCATCAGCAGCGTGTGCAGCAGCGCGTAGTAGCCGAACGATTCGCGGCGCGCGTCAATGCTGCCCAGCGAATAGATGGCGACCGTCAGGCCCATCAGCCCGGTCATGGTGATCATGATCGCGCTGAACAGGTCAGCGACCAGGGTGATGCCGAACGGGGCGGGCCAGTTGCCGACCTGGACGACCTGGATGCCGTCGCGCGAGACCGACGCCAGCAGCCCCAGCGCCGCCGCGAAGTGCAGGCTGGCCCCGGCCACGTTGATCCGCCGTTGCAGCAGGCGGTTGTGCCAGGCCAGCAAGGCCGTCACCGCCGTCAGGAACGGGATGAGGATCGGCAGCAGAAGGAGCAGGTTCATCCGCCCTCCTTTGTTCCGGCCAGGGAAGCCGGTGCTGCGGGCTTCTTGTGATGCTCCGTCGAGCGAATGGCGTCCAGATCGTCGGTTTCGGTGGCCTGGTAGGTGCGCTTGAAGAGCACCAGGGTGAACGCCTGCACGCCAAAGCCAATGACGATGGCCGTCAGGATGAGCGCCTGAGGCAGCGGGTCGGCGAATGGCTCAGACGGGCGCAGCGCGCCTTCTGGCACCAACGGGGGCCTGCCCCGTGTCACACCGTTGATCGTGAAGATCAACAGGCTGGCGGCGTAGCTGAGCAAGGCCAGGCCGATGACCACCTTGACGTAGCTGCGCCGCAGCATCATGTACAGCCCGGCGGCGTAGAGCGCGCCAATGACGACCGCCAGCACGACTTCCACCTCACTCCTCCTCGGCCAGGGCGAAGATGATCGTCAGCGTCACGCCGATGACCGTCAGGTACACGCCGATGTCGAACAGCAGCGGCGTGCCCAGCTTGCCCACGACCGGAACCTCGCGGGTGTCCCATTGCGCGGTCATGAACGGTTTGCCGGCGGCCAGCCCGATCAACCCGCTGGTCACGGCCAGCACCAGGCCGACCCCCATCAGGCGGCGCGGGCTGACGGGCATGATCTGGCGGGCGCGCTGGACATCGTAGGCAATCGCGTAGAGCGCGTAGGCCGACGCCGCCACCAGCCCGCCGACGAAGCCGCCGCCGGGGGCGTTGTGCCCGCGCAGCAACACGAACACCGAGAAGAGCAACATCAGCGGCAGCAGGTAGCGCGTTGCCGTCCGCAAGACGAGAGAGTCCATGTTCCGTCCTTTCTGGCGCGGCGCGCTCAACGCTCTCGCCCCGCGCCACCCTCCATCAATCTGCTGTCGCGTCCATCGCCGGGGGCGAGACCGGTACTGGCTCTTCAGGACTTGGTTGTGCTTCTGTTTCGGCTGCGGGCACGCCTGGGGCGGCCTGCTTGCGCGGTGGGCGCAGCTTGAGCAGGGCGAAGACGCCCGCCGCTGCCACAGAGAGCACAGTGATCTCGCCGAGCGTGTCCAGCCCGCGAAAGTCCACCAGGATCACGTTGACGATGTTGCGCCCCCTGGCCAGCGAGGCGCTGTTGTAGGCGAAGTACGAAGTCAGGCGCGTGCGCGAAGGGTCTGCCGTGACGATGAGCACCAGCAGGGTCATCAGCGCCCCGGCGCTGAGGGCAATGAGCGCGTCGCGCCTGCGCGCCGCCCGGCTGGTCAGCGGGGCGAAGCGGGGCAGCCGGTAGAGCACCAGCACGAAGAGCACCACCGTCAGGGTCTCGATGGCGAACTGGGTCATCGCCAGGTCGGGCGCGCCGAACAGGATGTAGAGCAGGGCGATCCCATAACCGACCGTGCCCAGGGCGGCTACCGCCGCCAGCCGCGAGCGCACCTGGGTTACGGAGAGCGTCGCCGCCAGGATCACGGCCACGATGAGCGCCTCGTAGAGACGGATGTCCGGCAGGCGCAAAACGCCGCCGAGGTCAACGCCGCTGAGCGTGGCGTATCCCATGAGTCCCACCGTCGTGGCGACGATGGTGATCAGGTAGTAGCGCAGATAGCCGTTCTGCAGGATGCGCGTCTGCCAGTCGGCCAGCCAGAGCGTGCCGTCGAGCAGTTTCTGGTAGCCGAGCGCCGGCCCCACGCGCGCGCCAACGTCCAGGCGGCGGGCGAGCTGGCTGAGCCGCGCGCGGGCGGCGTACACCCCCGCGCCCAGGGTGACGGTGAGCAGGCTGAGCAGTAAGATCACGTTGAGGCCGGGCCACAACACCAGTTCCACCTTTGCTGGCGCGGCCAGGATCGCGTCTGTCGTGGGCTTGACAGCGTACTCGGTGAGCAGCCCCGGCACGAAGCCAAACGTCGCTCCCAGCGTCGCCAGGGTGAGCGGCCCCAGAACCATGCGCAGCGGCGCTTCGTGCGGGGGTTTGGGCGTCGGCACGCGCGCGCCGAAGAAGGGCTTGATCGCCACCAGCCCGGCGGCGGCGACCAGCAAGACGCTGCTGGTCACGGCCAGGGTGGTCAGCAGGGCGGGCAGATCGGGCGCTTCGTAGGCCGCCTTGTAGAAGACCTCTTTGGCGATGAAGCCGAATAGCGGCGGCAGCCCAGCCATTGACGCGGCGGCCAGCAATGCCGCCAGCCCGGTGAAGGGCAGAGCGCGCCACAGCCCGCCGAGCTGCGTCACGTCGCGCGTGCCGGTTTCGTGGTCGAGCGACCCGGCGACCAGGAACAAGGCCCCTTTGTACAGGGCGTGGGCGATGAGCACCGTCGCGACGGCTTTGGCCGCCAGCGGCGTGCCGATGCCCACCAGCAGCACCAGCATCCCCAGCGTGCTGATCGTCGAATAGGCGAGGGTGCGCTTGAGGTCGGTGTGCAGCCAGCCCAGGTACGCGCCGGTTAGCATGGTCGCCGCCCCGACGCCGATCACCAGAACGCGCCATTCGTCCGTACCGCCCAACACCGGACTCAGCCGGGCGAGCAGGTACACGCCCGCCTTGACCATCGTCGCCGAGTGCAGGTAGGCGCTGACCGGTGTCGGCGCTTCCATGGCGTTGGGCAGCCAGAAGTGGAAGGGCACCTGGGCGGACTTGGCGAAAGCGCCCAGCAGCACCAGCAGCAGAATGGGGACGTACAGCCCGCTGCTGCGCACCGCGTCCCCCTGGGCCAGCAGGTCGCTGATCGTGCTGCTGCCGGTCACCTGCCCGATCAACACCAGGCCGGCCAGCATAGCCAGGCCGCCAGAGCCGGTCACCAACAGGGCCTGCAGCGCGGCGGCGCGCGAGGTGGCTTTGTCGTGCTTGAAGCCGATCAACAGGTACGAACTGAGGCTGGTCAGTTCCCAGAAGACGAAGAGCGTGATCAGGTTGTTGGCCAGCACCACGCCCAACATGGAGGCCATGAAGAAGAGCAGGTAGAGGTAGAAATGGCCTTCCAGGGCGTCGCCGGCGAGGTAGGCGCTGGCGTAGAGGACGATCAGCGTGCCGATGCCGCTGATGATGATGGCAAAGACGAGGCTGAGGCCGTCGAGGTAGAAGGCCAGGTCAACGCCCAGGGAGGGAATCCAGCGCAGGGACGCGCTGAGCGTCTCGCCGCTGGCGATGCGCGGCGCTTGCGCGGTGAAGTAGATGGCGATGGCCAGCGGCCCCAGCGCGAGCAGCCAGCCAGCCCAGCCGCGCGCCACTTTGCGCACCCAGGGCGCAATCATTGCCAGGACGAACCCGGAAAGTATGGCCGCAGTCATCGAATTCCCCTTCCAGCCCGGTTCGGTGGCTGCGTCCCCTTGCGGGACGCCCCAACGTGCCCCAAAGTTTGGAGTATAAATGGTTACTCTCGCCAGTAATATCAGAAATACCAATGATCCGGGTTAGAATCTGATAAGCGCCCCCTGCGCCTGTGAGCCGTGCCCGCGACGCCGGACGGCACAAAAGCGCCCCTGCCGTCTCAGCCTTCGCCGGATGGCTTTCATGGGAGGGAAGCACAAGGTCCACGAACAACCTGTTGCCAGGGGAGGTCATGACTACTCGGTGAACGCCTCCCCCTCAATCCCCCCTCCAGCCGAGCTAGAGGGGGGACGATCTGACAGGCAATTTTCCCCTTCTCCTGGCTTTGCTGGGAGAAGGGGTCGGGGGAAAGGGCGTTCTGGCAATCGCCCAACAACTTGTTCGCGGACCCGGAAGCCCGATCTACCTTGCCAACTGGCGCGCTGCGAGAGAAAATGGGGGGCGTCCGTTCGGTGGGCCAGCCCGTACCGGCCTCAATCTGGAGACAGCACCATGCCCAACCCCACAAGCAAGCGAGTGCGCGCCCGCACCGGGCGCATCGGACGCCGGGTTGCCCTGGCCGCGCGGATCGGCGTGGCGGCCCTGGCCCGCGCCCAGCAGGAGGCCGCCAGCGAGCCAGCCGCTCCCGCCGGGCAACCTGCGTACTGGTACGGCGGGCAGGCGGTTATCGAGGGCGTGATGATGCGTGGGCGCTACGTGGCGGCGATTGCCGTGCGCAACCCCAAGCAGAGCATCGTCATCAAGGAGGTGCCGCTCAATGCGGCGCTGTACCGGGGGCGCGCGGCGCGGCTGCCTTTCGTGCGTGGGCTGGTGCTGCTGTGGGACGCGCTGGTGCTGGGCACGAGCGCGCTGATGTGGTCAGCAGACGTGGCTCTCGAAGAGGAGGAGGATATTGACTTCTCCCTGGAGGGTGTGGCGGGCTTTGGGCTGGTGATCTTCTCGCTGGCGCTGGGCATCGGGCTGTTTTTCGTGCTGCCGGCGGCGGCGTCGGCGGCGGTGAAATCGCTGACCGGGCTGGAGAGCAAGCTCGTCGCCGATCTGATCGAGGGCGTGATCAAGCTGGGGCTGCTGATCGGCTACATCTGGGCGATTGGCTTCATGCAGGACGTGAAGCGGCTGTTCGGCTATCACGGCGCGGAGCACAAGACGATCAACGCCTACGAAGCCGGGGCTAGCCTGACGCCCGACGAGGTGAACAGGTACCCGATCCAGCACCCGCGCTGCGGCACTGCCTTCCTGCTGACGCTGGTTGTGCTGTCGGTGTTGATCCACATCGTCACCGGGCGACCGGACAGCGTGCCGTTGCTGCTGCTCTCGCGCGTGGCGCTGATCCTGCCTATTGCCGGCATCGCCTACGAGACGATCCGCTTCACGGCCAAGCGCCAGCACAGCCCGATCATCCGCCGCCTTGTCAAGCCGAATCTGGCCCTGCAGAGCCTGACCACGCGCCAGCCCGACCGGGGAATGCTCGAAGTGGGTATCGCCGCGCTGGAGCGCGTGCTGGCTGCCGAGCGCGCGGGCACGCCGATTCCAGAGACGCGCATCACCGAGGCGGCGGTTGGCGAGACGGGCGATTGACAGCGGTGCTCTGATTGCTGGCTCATTGTTTCCGCTCACAACCTCACTCCCTGACCTCCTCTCCGCTGGCGGAGAGGGGGAAGTTGGGCGAAGCGAAACGGGGGTGAGGTCAATAAACCGCAGCATCATAACGGGGCGGCCAGGCGGTCACCCCGTTTGCGTTTAGAGGGCTGAGTGGGGCTTCTCGGCCACGCACACGATCACGGCGCTGCGCGGCAGTGTCTCGCTGAGCGTGCGCGCGGCGAACCCGGCAGCGGCCAGCCGCGCTTCGAGCACGACCGGCCAGGGGCCGCGCTGCCCGGTGGCGCGGTAGGCCAGCTCCAGCGAGCGAGCGGCGGGGTCGCGCCCGGTCAGCAGGCCGCCGACTACGATCACCAGCCGCCCGCCGGGGGCGAGCACGCGGAAGATTTCGCCCAGGGTGAGCGGGTCGGCGATGAACTCGTCGGGGAAGGTGCTCACGGCGGCGGCGAAGTGCCCAGCGGGAAAGGGCAGCGTCTGGGCGCGCGCCCGCACCAGCGACGGTCGCCAGCCCCAACGTTTCAACCGCCGCCGGGCGATGCGCCCCATCGCGCGGCTGAGATCGAGCGCGGCCAGCCGGTACCCTGCCCGGCGCAGGTCAATGGCCAGGCGTCCGGTGCCGTGCGCCAGTTCCAGCACAGGGTCGCCGGGCCGCGCGTTCAGGTGGGGGAGGGCCACGCGCTGCCAGGCGCTCCATTGGCCCAAACTGACGACCGCGCTCACCACGTCGTAGGTGAAGGCCAGCTCGTTGTAGAGCAGGCGAAAACCGAGGCGAAGCAGCGACCGCCACACTCGCGTGGCGGGGCGGTTCTCCTGGCTGGCGGACACCATCACGTCTCCGGTTCCTTTGCGCGTCAGCGCCG